>JAKSKA010000034.1 GCA_024401915.1 Bacteroidales bacterium | reverse complement strand
TTACGCTACGAACAGTACGCCCCAGATCCAGACCCGCTTCAATGACGGGATATGGAGCAAGCTCGAGACTGATGTGAGAAGCGCCATCCCCTCCGGCGATACGCTCTATGTCGTGACCGGCGCGGTCTTCAACAAGATAGGGGAGAGCAGGACCGTGACAAGAATCACCCCCCAGCACGATTCCGGGAAGTCCGTGCCTGTCCCGAACTACTACTGGAAAGCCCTGCTGAAAGTCAAGCGGAGCGGGAAAAACATTACCTCCGCTTCCGCGGTCGGAGTGTGGCTCGAGCACAAGCAGTATGACAACAGCAATTATACGTCCTATACAGTCAGTGTGGACCAGATAGAGGCGTGGACAGGCTTCGACCTCTTCACTGCGCTCCCGAACACGCAGGAGGCCTCGGCCGAGACGAATTCCAGCTGGTCGGTCTTCAGCAGCTTCTAGTTTCTACCGCGAACTGCAGCCGTAGACTCAGTATTTGATGATCTGTGCGTAGTCGGTGGTAAGCCAGGTGAATCCGAAATCCTCCGCTACGCCACGGAGGTACTTGTCGTCCACCATCCATAGATAGGTCTCTATGCCGTATTCCTGGAACTTCGATATCCAGTCCGTGTGGTTGAGAATCACCGTGAGGTTGTAGGATATGGCCGGGAATCCGTGCTCTTTCACCTCTTCCGGGCTCAATGAGCTGTGGAGCTTGCTGGAATTGAGTATCACCCTCATCCCCGGCTCCTGGCGGAGCACTTCGTCGAGCACTGCGGCGTCGAATGAGAGCACGCACATCTGGTCCAGCATATCGCGGGCGCGGATTTCCTCGAGGCAGCGTGATATCAGGTAGGGGACCTTCTCCGCGGGATGGGCCTTGAGCTCGAGATGCATCTTGATTCCGGGCGTCTGCTTCGCCTGGTCCAGCCATTCCTGAAGTGTGGGGATCTTGTTGCCGAACGGCAGAGTGTAAGCGCGTATGTCCTCCAGCTTGCTGCCCTGGCAGGAAAGGCCCTCCGCTATTTTGTCATCGTGGCGTATCACGAGCATACTGTCCGCAGTCAGGTGCACGTCGAACTCCACTCCGTCGATGCCGCCTTCCTCCTGAGCGCGTCTGAGCGCATCGAGGGTGTTCTCGTCGGTCGTCGTCTGATTACCGGTGGTGTACAGGCCGCGGTGGGCAAGTATCTTGACCTTGTTCGAAGGTGCGGCGCAGGAGGCCAGAAGGCAGAGCGTCGCAAGAACGTAAAATATTTTTCTCATATTATTTCTGGATGAATTCTGCAAATCTTGCCGCTGTGCCGGCGGGGTCGAATGAAGGGTCCTGGATTTTTACCAGAGGGTCGGAAGTGGCACCGGAGCTGTCCCGGAACTGAATACGCCCGAGCTGATGGTGGATGTCCCCTGTCTCGGGATCCTGATTCTGATATGCCGACGTCAGTTTCCATTCCTTGTCTCCGCGGCTTACCGTCAACCAGATGCAGTTGCGATAGTCGTTGCGGTCCGGAGCGCCCGCCGCGTCGAAGTTCTTTCCCTTCATCACCTTGCTGACGCTGTAGCCGGAGGGGAGGATGAGGATCAGATGTTCGCGGATTTCCTGAAGAGCGGAGGACTGGAGTGACGCGCTCTGTCCTATGTAGGCATTGATCTTCTCATAGGCTTTCGGAGCCAGCTGGTCGACGGAAGGTGCGTTCCCGCATTTCGAAAGGAAATGCTCACGCACTTCATTCCATTTGTAATAAGGGCCTTCCAGCGGGGTCAGGGCGGGGATTGTGGTCTCCTTTTCGTTGTAAAGGACCTTTACCAGGTCCTCCTTGCCTTTTGCCTTATAAAAAACGAGCTGGAGGTTGGACGCCATAGGATTCTCGCGGAACGAAGGGAAACTTTCATACGAGCCATTGTAGGCAATCGGTTTGTCGCGGCCGGCTATACCGATGATGAACGTCAGCGGCGTGAGTCCGTTGTCGTGGCCGAAACGAAGGTCCGCCGCCACGTTGCTGCCGGTCCTGAGGGCGTTGTCCGCCTTTACCACTATATCTTTCAGCAGGGGCTTCGCCAGAGAAACCATCTTGTCGTAAAAGACATCGTTGGCACACATCATCTGTATATATCTGTCTGCTTCCAGCGACCACAGACCCTGTAATTCTTCGGCAGTGAAATAGTGGAAGATGTCCACGTATTCCCCCAGGTTCTCTTCCGCACATTCCGAAATGCAGCCGAAAAGGAAGACCGACTGGGCTATGTTGAAAGCGTCCGTATTTGCCGGAACTTCCTTGAACAGGGAGTTCACGAACCTGTCCGGATTGAAACGACCGTCACGGACCTTCGCCTTTACCTTGCGGCATAAGTCGACCACGGCATCCTTGTCCGCAAGCTCTCGTGACACCAGGTTGAAATATTTCTCTCCGGTGATGGGAGCCAGCTTGAGGCCGGGATGGACGGAGCGCAGTGTGCCCGTGAACGACATCATACTCATAATGCAACGGCTGTAGTTGCTTGAGATGCTGCGTATGGAATCCCTGCGGAATACCGTAGGATAACGGGCTGCCAGCCGCCGCGCGATGCCCTCGTGTTCGTGGACGCCGCGGAGCGACAGCTCCTCCGTCATACCGGCGTTGGCCTTCACCAGCTTGTTCAGGTCTGCGAGCAAAGCTTCTCCGGTGGGGGTGAGAAGCCCTTTGGAATGGGCGGCCATCAGAGCGTAGGGCGTGTTCGCCAGGACCTGGCGGTCGCTGTGGAAACGGCTTCCGTGGCGGCCGTAGTGGCTGATATACACGGCTTTGTATCCTCTGGGTGCAGGCGTATCCACGATTTTGTCAGGACTGTCGTAACTGTGGTACATACCGGCTGCCAGCACCGGCCTCTCCCTGATAAGGTCGAGTGAGGTCTGCGCCCCGGAGTTCAGGGAACCGCAGGTGATTAAGGAAACGGCTATGAATAGATTCCTGTATCTCATATATGATGTTTTATTCGAATACGAAATTGTCGAGTATGAGGTCGTAATGGTCGCGTCCCGGGTGGCCCGTGGCGGGATCGATTTCGATCTTTATCTTGGCGTTGTGGGGTTTCCCGCCATCCAGGACGTAGCTCGTATGCCTTACCGTCTGGCGGTCGCTGTAGTTCTCCAGGCTCAGCTCCGCGGCGTTCCTCCATTCCGTCTCCCCGAACTCGCACCAGGATACGGTGGCACACATCCAGAATTCCGACATATACCAGTCGAAGCTTATCTGCTTGAGGTTCTCGATGAAGAATTCCGTCTTGAGATATCCCCACTGGCTCTTTTCGTAATCCGGATCCTCCTGATAGACCCTGAGCTGGGGCGATTTCCCGCCGAAGGTGGTGACGTTCTTCGGGTGCTGCCAGGAGAAGCATCCGTACCAGGTCTTCCAGCAGGCGTTCTCGGGGCCCGCCGTGAGACCGTATTTCTCATAGGTGTTCTTTTCCGTCGTGGGGAAGGACTCGTCCTCGAAGTCCTCCTTGTACGGGAGCGTGACCCTGATGAGCGGACCAGCCTCGACCGGTGCGGTGAAGAAGTCCTCCTCGATGAAGCCGCCCTTGTAGTCCACGCTCACGCTGCTGACCTCGAGTCTTTCGCTCTGGTCGCTGCCCATACAGAAGAAACAGACCTCGGTGCAGCCGGCAGGCAGTTCGGGCGAGAAGACGCCTCCGGCCTCGATGTCGCTGGTCTTCGACATAGTGCTGGGGCGCCCGTTGACGCTGTATGCTATCTTGCTCCTGGTGGCGCTGGAGAGTGAAACCCGTGTCAGTGTGGCACCGTAGGCGCTTCTCACCCTCATATAGTTCCCGCCCTTGCTTCCGCGTGCCTGGTAGAGAAGGATGTGGCCGTTTCCCGTGATTGCGGGCCAGGCGGTGCCGTAGCCCTGGGAGAGGACGTAGTCTATGTTGCCGAAATCATCCAGCCAGTCGTAATAGTTGTCATAGAACTCGCTGACCGTGACGCTGTGGGACAGTTCCGGGTGGGACGGCGTCGGAGCGGTCGCATCTTCGCTCGCGCCCTTGTCTATCACGACAATCTGAGGACGCTGCTCTTCCTCGTTTCCGCCCTGGCCCTGGCCTTGTCCGCCGCCCTGGTCGTCATCCTGACCTCCCTGCTCCTCTTCGTTTCCGCTCTGTCCCTGACCTCCCTGGTCGTCATCCTCTTTTTGCTGCTGCTCCTCTTCTATGGGATCGTTCTGTTCTTCGGAAGGTTTGTTACAGCCCTGAATTGAACAAAATACTATGGCGAACGCTGCCAGAAACGATATGATTTTCCTCATTATCAAACAATAAACCTTCCTCGGGTTTTTACAGACTGTTGACTTCCTCTTCGGAGAGTCCGGTTGTAGATGCTATGATTCCGGATGCGACTCCGGCGGCCTTCATATTCTTCGCTATCTTCCGAGTCGCTTCTGCAAGGCCTTCGGAGACTCCTTCAGCTCTGCCTTCAGCTCTGCCTTCAGCTCTGCCTTCGGCCCTTCCTTCTTCACGTCCCATCGCTAACCCTTCAGCCCTCCCTTCGGCAAGACCTTCTTCCTTCCAGTCCTCGAGATTGGCTTCGTATTCAGCCTCGCCGAGAATGGATTTCATATAGCTCTCTTTGGTATTTTTTTCCATTTTTGCTGTATCTGCTACATTGAATATGCGTTCAAGCAGGGGATCATTGAGATTTGCCGGGATTTCTTTACAATCAGCCATCTCCATCAAAACGTATGACAATTTTTCCAAGAAGGGGGTTTGTTCGTTGATTTCCTGCAGGCTTCCGGCAAATTTAGGCAACTCTACGAAAATTTGCAATACCTTGTCATTCCTTTGAGTCGTCAGAGCCTCGTCGATATCGCAGAGGGCAAGCCTTATCGGCGTTCTTTCAACAGTCTTGAAGAGAGGGTCTCCCGTGAATGCCAGGAAGATTGTCTTCCCGATAGAGTAACCTTTCGTCCGGGAATTGACGTAGTGGTCGAGAATCGCCGCCGCGGTATATATAGTGGACCTGTCAATGAAGGAACTCTTCACGTAGTTCTGCATTTCAATGACCATCCTGCTTCCGTCCTTCAGACGGCAGTGTACGTCAAAGCTCGCGTCCCTCATCTTTCCGACGGGGATGGTGATGTCGCGCGGGAGATAATCCAGACTTTCGATATTGTAGTTAGGGAATATCCTGTTCAGCAGTTCTAACAGGATGTCCTTGTTCTCCTCGCTGCCCAGGAGATACTTGAAGCCCCAGTCTGAGGTGGGATAAATGAAACGTTGGTTCTCGTCATAGACGAAGTTGCGGTACTTCCGTGCCATAGCATAATGATTGATAGGTTTAACATTCCGGTAGCTTTCCAGCCCCGGCACCGCTGCTATTCGCCCCTATCAATCATAATCAATGCCGGACCATAGTCCCGATTCTCCGGCCTCTTGCTCTCGCATAACGAACAAGAGTCAGCCGTGCCGCCGGTGCTGACCGAAGCCTTTGGCAAACTTGGGCTCCCCCGCAGCAGGGTACGAAACATTAATACTCCCCGAAGAATCCAGCGCTGAAATGAACTATGCTGCGAAAATAGGAAAAAAGATTTAAAAAAAGAAGGAGTCCGCTTCCGGACCCCTTCCTTCCATATATTTCGAACATCTGCCTATTCAGCGATGAAGCTGACATTCGTGGCGTTGAGGTTGGTTGCCTTGGTGTCAGCCGAGCCCCTCAGGTAGTCGACATAGTTTTCAGCTGTAATTGTGACCGTCGAGCCGGCGAGACCGACCTCGCAGGGGCCTACAGAGCATCCTGATACTGTAGGGTTGTTGTTCGGGACTCCGACAATGACGCCGATATTGGTGTCAAGGCTTGCTCCGATAACGTTTCCTGTGGTCCGGCAGTCAGTGATCTTTGTCGTGCCGCCGAAGTAACCGAAGATACCTCCGAGACGCTCTGTGGTGAGTGAGGTGCAGGTGTTTGTGATATTTCCGCTATTGACACATCCATTTACGGTACATCCCGAACCGACGTAGGGGATTATTCCGCCCATATCGAGGGCGTTGTCAACGGCAGTTCCGTTGTTGATGACGTCACCGGTATTCGTGCAGTTTTCAAAAGTGGGCGCTGCCGTGGTTGCCGAGCCGCAGATGCCGCCGATACGTATAACGGCAGAGTTGTCGCTGTTGTTTATGACATCGCCTTCATTGATGCAGTTCGATGTGGTAAAGGGTGATGAAACGCAGCCGACGATGCCGCCGAAACGAAGGCCGCAGGCCCATTCGCCTGTGTCACTCTTCTTCGCCTGTATTTTAGAGGCCTTGTCAATGGTAAGGTCTCCTGTGTTGGTGCATCCTGAAACCGTGAGGTTCTCTCCTGTGATTCCGCTAGGAATGTCTCCGAGGATTCCGCCGAAGTAAAAATACGAATCGGTGACACCGGTGATCTCAACGTTTCCTGAATTGCTGCAGTTGCTGATGGAGAATGCCACTTTGCTGTTTCCCAGGATTCCGCCTGCGCGACCCTGGCTGTTATAGTCGGATACGCTTATCTTGCCTGAGTTGGTGCAGTCGCTTATGGATGCGCCGGCAGTATTATAGATATAACCTGCAATGCCGCCTGCCTTGCTCACGATTTTCTTGCTGGACGTTCCGCCTTTCTGGGTAATGTTTGCTACGTTGTTGCAGTGGCTTATGGAACCGCCTTTGCTGATTGTTCCGCAGATGCCGGCGACAGCGTAGATGTTTCCGCTATAGTTGATGCCGGCGGTCTGGGAGACCTCGGATCCCTTGTTGTCGCACCAGCTGATGGCTGCGGCTCCGATACGGCCTGCGATACCTCCGAGTCCTACGTTGGGGTTGGCGTTGGAACTGCCGTTCGAAGACTTGTAGGTGCTGGAAATCTTTCCGCTGTTCTCGCACTTGTCTTCTGCGGACCCGCCGATCTTTCCGGCACCGTCAATATAGCCGGCGATACCTCCAAGGTAGATGAGGGTAGCAGTGTGGCTGTTGGTGATATCCGCCTTGTTCTGGCTCTTCGTGATCTCGGCCGCGCCGCTGCCGTAGCCGAGTATGCCGCCCATATAAAGGTTGCGGCCGCTGCTGGTCTTGGTGTTCTTGACCGTGCCGCCTGTGCCATTTGTGCAGCTGATCATCTTCGTTGCGATAGCGTTGCTGTAGCCGAGAATGCCGCCCATACAGTTGGCGTGGTCCTCTGCCGTGCCGCCGTTGCGCTCGACACTGCCGTTATTGGTGCAGTTCTCGATCGTGCAGGCTGTGCTGTTGTTGTATCCGACGACTCCGCCCATACTGCGCTGTCCGCCGATTTTTGCAGTAGCTGAGGCGGGAGCGACGTTCGTGGTTGACTCGAGTTCCACGAGGCCCTCGTTGCTGCACCCGCTGATCTTGCTTCCTGCTGAGATATATCCGATCACGCCGCCCATATTGAGTGATTTGTAGTGGGTTGCTCCTGCGAAGGAGACGTGGCCGTAGTTGGTGCAGCCGCTGATTTTGCTGCACTTGCTGACGCTTGCGATGACGCCGGCGGTAGAGACTGCGCCTGTGTCACCTTCCTTTTGGCCGGGAACGGCCGTGGAAGCTGTCACGTATCCGTAGTTTGCGCAATCCTCGACGCTGCCGCTGGAGTTGAGGCTGCCGATACAGCCGCCGTTGGTGACGGCGCGGCCTGCGGTTCCGGCGTATTCAACCTTTGCGAAGTTCTCGATGTTCTCTGCGTTTCCGCTTCCTGTTATCGACGCTATCGCGGCCATCGTGACCGATACGTCATCAGCACAGGTGCTCTTGATGTAGCTGCCGTCACCGGTGGTGCCGTCCTTGGTGCCGATGTTGAGGTTCTGGATCGTTCCGCTGACGGAAGCGAACACACTGATGGTGGACGTCGTGCCTTCGAGCGCGATGTCGGAGAGGCAGTAGCCCTTTCCGTCGAAGTTGGCGGCGAGGTTCTTTGTGGGGAGAACGTCATTGTCGAAGCCTGCGAGGCTGATGTTGGCGCCAAGCTCCACAGTGGTTCCGGCTGCATAGACGTCAGCATATTGAGCGAAGGTCCTGAACTGCTCCGGGGTAAGGATGGGGTTGGGGAGGGTCTGGGCTCCGGAGGTCAGGTTTCCGAGGTTGCATCCAGCGTTGCGGACGAATTCGTTCGACTTGTCCGTGGTCTTGATCAGGGCTGCGCCGTCGGTCTTGTTGACTGCGAGGGTGAGTCCGTTGGTGAATGCGGTGGGTAGGACGGCCGCGTAATATGTACCCGTTGCGAAGCTTTCGCCGGCGGGCTTTACCGTGAGCGATGCCGTGTTGCCGGCGCTTGTCGCGACGGCGTCGGTGCCCACGCTGGCGGTGCCTGTGAACTTCTCGCCGGATGCGCCTGAGAGCTTGAACGCCGTAACGCCTTCAGCGTCCACGGTGAACTTGACAAGCGAGACCACGTTCTTGAATGCGAGGCTGGTGCCGTCTGCGGATTCAGCAACTGCCACGAGGGCTGCGGGGTCGATGAGGCTGCCGCTTGCGATGGTCTGGGTTGCGGGAACCGAGATGCTGATGGAGGCGGGTGTCTCCTCGGCTGCAGGCGTTACCTTCTTGGCGCTTGCGAAGGGATGGACGGCGATGAAGTTCTCGGCCGTTTCGGCTACCTCGCCGTAGAAGGTGGCGCTTGTAGTGCCTTCGCCATCGATGAGGGTGAACTCGCGGATGGCCGTGCCGTCATAGACCGCAATCTTGTCGCCGCTCTCCCAGAGAACCTGTTTGCCGCTTTCGCTCAGACCGGCCTTGTCGGCGTCGAGGGATGCGGTGAATGTAGTGGGAACGGTCTTGATCACCTCCTCCTCTGCGGGGGAGGTCATTTCCTTGCTACAGGAAGCTGCCGCTGCTGTCAAAGCGATAACGGCAAGCGCGAAATTGAAAATCCTTTTCATAACTCTTGTCGTTTTACCAGTTGATGTCTGTCGTTTCAGTGAACTCCTCCGTCGTGACCGAGGGGGACGTGCAGATGATGCCGGGAATCCGGCCGAGGACGCTCATCTCGGGAGCGTAATACTCGTTTGACTTTTTGTTTGTCATTTGTTATTAAGAATGTTTAGTGCTTGAAATAGTCGGGGTGACACGACTCGAACGTGCGACCCTCTGCTCCCAAAGCAGATGCGCTAGCCAACTGCGCCACACCCCGTATATCGTACAAAGTTAATAATAATATTTGGTATTCAACACAAATAATTCCTATCTTTGTGCCCTGTTCCAATGGTAAATATCGACGACATAGCAGCGGAAATCAGGGTGCTGATTGACAACGGACAGATTCCGATCGGAGAAAGACTGCCGTCGGAGAGGAAGTTGTGCGAAATGCTGGGCGTTAGCCGCGGATACGTCAGGAAAGCCCTGACGAAGCTCGAATTGTGCGGTGCCATCGAGACGAGACCTCAGAGCGGGTCCTATGTTGCCGAACACTTCTTCACCTCCCTCGTCCATACACGTCTTTTCCTGGAAGCGGAGTGCATCAGGCTTTCCGCCCTCAACAGGACCGAGGAAGACCTCGCGGCAATGAGGAAGACGATGAATGCTTTCGCGAAGAACACTTCTCCGGAAAAGCATACGGAGAAGGATATGGCCTTCCACAAGGCTATTGCCTGCGGAGGGCACAATTCCGTGCTTGTGGCCCTTCTCCAGCTGGTTTCAGCCGAAGTCGTTACCTATTACCACAAATATAACGTCTGTATGGTTGCCGACCCGAAGGTCGTCAAGGAGCACGAGGATCTGTACAATGCCATTGAACGGGCGGATGTGGATGCGGCGCTCAAAGCCCTGGATGTCCATCTCGCCGACATAAGGAAATTTTCCGAAAAAGTTTGAGCTTTGTCGGATTTCCGGATATAATAACTATATTTGCAAAAATTGGTTAACCAAATTATAAAACACTATCTGATAGCCGTGCTCCTGAATAAAAAGTTGCTTATATCGTTGGCGCTCTCCGCCCTGCTTTCCGTCACGTCCTTTGCCGGTACTTCCCGCAACCTTGTGTTCCGTAAGGGGGGCGAGTTGAGGATACTCCAGCTGACCGACCTCCATCTTCGTCCGGAAGTCCCGCAGGAGACGGCCCGGGTGTTGTCCAGGATTGATTATCTCGTCGAAACGGAGCGTCCCGACTTCATTGCGATAACCGGTGACGTGCTCTGGGGAAAACCGGCGCGCGGCGTCCTGAGGACGTTCCTTGACAGGATGGACTCGTACGGGATTCCATATACTTTCGTCTATGGCAACCACGACAGGGAACAGGATATTCCCTTATCCGAACTGTCGGAAACCATCGCTGCCGCGAAGAACAGCATCAACTGTGTCGATGGTTCCGGAGCACTTGCGGACCTGCGGATCCCCGTGCTTTCGTCGGACGGTTCCGGGAAGGAGATGGCGGATATTTATATGCTTGACTCCCAGGATTATACGCTTATAAAGGGCGCCGGGTGCTACGGATATTTCAGGTTGGACCAGGTGGCCTGGATGCGTCAGCAGTGCGAAGAGGCCACGAGCCGCAACGGCGGCGTCAATGTTCCTTCCCTCGCCTTCTTCCATATACCTCTGCCCGAGTTCAACAGGGTATGGGAAATCAAGGGCAGGAAGGTGATAGGCCAGAGAATCGAAGAGTCTGCCGCTCCCGAACTGAATACCGGAA
>JAKSKA010000033.1 GCA_024401915.1 Bacteroidales bacterium | reverse complement strand
AGGACATCGACGAGGCGAAGAGCCAGCTTGTCTCCACCTTCGGATTCACTGACCTCCAGGCTGCCGCAATCGTCGAGATGCGCCTCAAGCAACTCACCGGACTCGAGAAGGAGAAGCTTCAGGCGGAGTTCGACGAGCTCGAGAAATTCATCGACCGCTGCAACGAGATCCTCGGCAGCGAGACCGAGCAGCTCGCCATCGTCAAGCAGGAATCGATGGATCTCAAAGCCAAATATGGCGACCCCCGTCGCACGGAAATCACCTTCTCGGCCGAGGAATTCAACCCCGAGGACTTCTATGCCGACGAGGATGTCGTCATCACGATATCGCATCTCGGATACATCAAGCGCACCGCCCTCGCGGAGTTCCATACCCAGGCCCGCGGCGGAGTCGGCAAGAAGGCGAGCGCAACGCGCGACGAGGACTTCATCGAGCACATCTACGTCGCCAATATGCACTCGACGATGCTCTTCTTCACCGACAAGGGTGTCAGGTACTGCAAGAAGGTGTTCGACCTTCCAGAAGGAACCAGGACGTCCAAGGGGCGCGCTATCCAGAATATGCTCTCCATCGACCCGGAGGACAAGATACGCACATATCTCAACATCCCTCTCCACAGCAACGAAGATGACGCGGAGATGTACGTGACCCTCATCACGAAGAAGGGTGTGGTAAAGAAGACGGAGCTCTCCGAATATACCAACGGCAGGAGCTTCAACCTCGGTATCAGGGCCATCAACATACGCGAAGGGGACGAACTTCTCGACGCCCTCCTGACCGATGGCAGCCAGGAGATTATGATCGCTGCACGCAAGGGCCGCTGCTGCCGTTTCGACGAAAACGAGCTCAGGGCTCTCGGACGCGGTTCCGCCGGTGTGCGCGGTATCTCCATCGACGAGGACGACGAGGTCATCGGCGCTCTCGCCTGCAGCCCCGACGCTCCCGATGCAGCTGACCACACCATCCTGGTTGTCAGTGAGAACGGCTTCGGCAAACGTACCGACATCCCCGAGTACCGCAAGACGTCCCGCGGCGCCAAGGGCGTGAAGACGATCAACATCACGGACAAGACCGGTCCGCTTGTCGCCATCAAGTCCGTCACCGAGGACAACGACCTTATGATCATCACCAAGTCCGGTCTCACGATACGTATGGCCGTGACCGACATACGCCTTGCCGGCCGTGCTACACAGGGCGTCAAGCTCATCAATATACGCGAAGGGGACTCCATCGCCGCCGTATGTCCGGTAGCGCACGAAGAGGATGGCCCGGAACTTGCTGAAGAAGGTGAGGAAGGCGCAGAAAGCGCTCCCGCAGCAGAAACTGTAGAACAATAACAAACACATCAGAATATGAAAAAGATTTTTTTGACCATCGCACTTCTCGCCTCCATCGAGGCTGCATTCGCACAGACCGAAGTCAAATCACCTCAGGCTGCGAAGGCTGCTGTCGAGAAGGCTGAAGCTGACATCGCCAATCCCAAGAAGAATACGAAGATGGCGACCTGGTTCAAATATGGCCAGACCCTTCTGGACGCTTACAACACCTCCGTAGGTGCCGCCTGGAGAGGCGCTTCCCATCAGGAGGCCGATATGGTCCAGAACAATCTCAAACCGATGAAGACCGAGAGCGTGACCCTGAACGGAACGACCTATTCCAAGGAGGTCTATCCTCTCCGCAACCTCTATTTCGGCGCTGACGGCAAGCTCGCCATCATCGAGGTTACCGAGGAGGTCATTCCTTCCGCACTCGACAAGGCTGTCGAGAGCTTCGTGAAAGCCGCTTCCCTCGACGAGAAGGGCTCGAAGACCAAGGAACTCCAGACTGCACTCAACGATATCAGCCTCAAGTGCCACGAGGAGGCTGTCGCCGCATACAACCTCGGCAAGAAGGACCTTTCTTCCGTCTGGTTCGAGAAGGCTGCATCCAGCGCTGCCGCCAAACCCCTCAATTACGTGGACAGCCTGTCCATCTATAATGCAGGTCTCACCGCGCTCGAATGCGGAAATATGGAACGTGCCAAGTCTTTCTACAACAAGGCGTTCGATATCAAGTACTATGCAAAGGGCGACACTTATGCGAAACTCGGCGCAATCGCACTGGTCCAGAAGGATACTGTCTCCGCAAAGAAATTCTTCGAGGACGGATTCTCCTCCTTCCCTAACAGCCAGGTTCTCTGCGTAAGCCTCATCAACCTCTATCTCTCCACCGGAGAGAATCCCGACAAGCTCTTCACCCTGCTTGACAAGGCAAAGGCGAACGATCCCAAGAATGCCTCCCTCTACTACGTCGAGGGCAATATCCGCAAGGACCTCGGCCAGTTCGACGAGGCTATCGCAGCTTATCGTAAGAGCATCGAGGTCGATCCCTCTTATGAATACGGCTATATCGGAGAAGGCCTCATCTACACCAACAAGGCTGACGAATATGCGAAGGCAGCCAATACCGAGAACGATGACGCCAAGTACGAGAAACTTGTCGAGCAGTTCAATACCACCCTCAAGGCAAGTATCGAGCCTTTCGAGAAGGCATTCGAAGTCGCAAAGGCCACCGATCTCAAGGTCAACATCGCCGAGCAGCTGAAGCAGACCTGCTACAGGTTCAGTGACGATCCCGCTTACAAGGCAAAGTATGATTCATACAAGGCTTTCATTGAAGCGAACAGGAAATAGTCTTTTTTTCGCAGCCCTCATTGCCTGTGCTATGTGCGTGAGTGGCTGCGATTTCCTTCGCAGCATCGCTGGACGGCCCACATCCGCCGATATAGAAGCCAAAAGGCTGCTTATCGAGAGGGAGGAGGCCGCCCATCGTGCGCGTCTGGACTCCCTTGCCGCCATACGCAAACAGGTGACGGATTCCCTCGCCCTGCTGGACAGCATCCGTATGATGAATGGAACCATAGTGGAGAAGAGGCAGCTCAACCGTCTTTCCACGACGAGCCTCTCCCGCCGCTATTATATCATCGTCGGGTCCTTCGGGGACCGCTCCAATGCGTTGAGGCTTTCAAAGGCCATCAAATCAAAGGGTTACGAAACGGAGCTGATTCCTTACAAGAACGGATTCACGGCTGTCGGGGTCTGCCCGACGGACAGCCTCTCGTCTGTCTGCGCGTCGCTCAGGAAAGTACGTGGGGAGTCGTTCTGCCCTGCGGACGCCTGGATACTTAACAACAACTGAAAATGAAAAGATGCGTCCTCTCCCTGTTGCTGCTGCTCTCCGTCGTTTGCAGCGCGCAGTTCCGCAACCCGTCCTACAGCGAGTTGCAGGAGGGTGAGGCCGTCTCGTATATGCGGCGCCACGTCGGGTTCCTCTCTTCCGCATTCCTGGAAGGGCGCGGTGCAGGCACGCAGGGCGAACTCGAAGCTGCCAGATATATGGCGCAGGAGTTCGAGCGCTGTGGCCTGGACCTGCTTTGCGGCAGGGACGGCGACGTGTTCGGAATGAAACGGGAGAATGGTGACACGCTTGTGTCCCGCAACGTCGTCGCTGCCATCCAGGGTTATGACGCAGCGTTGAAAGACCGGTATATCGTCGTCGGCGCGCGCCTGGACAATATGGCGCCGCGAAACGTCAATGTCGACGGGGAACCGCATACACGCATTTTTCCCGGCGCCAACGGCAACGCTTCCGGTCTCGCGATGCTGCTGCAGCTTGCCAGAACGCTGCAATCCTCGAAGGTGCTTCTGAAGCGCACCGTGATCTTCGCGGCCTTCGGCGCATCCGTCCCCGAGGGGGCGGGCGCCTGGTATTTCCTGAACCGCTCGTTCAGCGGGGTAGGGAATATCGACGCGATGGTCAACCTCGATATGGTAGGCACCGGGTCGATGGGCTTTTATGTCTATACCTCGTCGAACGGCGATATGGATGCGCTGGTGCGCAGGATGGAAGGCACCCTTCAGCCCGTCCAGCCACGCCTCGTCGCTCTCGAGCCCGTGCGCTCCGACCACAGGATATTCTATGACAAGGAGATACCGTCGGTCATCTTCACGACAGGGATGTATCCTGAATACAACAGCGAAAAGGATACGCAGTCCGTTGTGGAATATGGGGATATGGAGCTCGAGGCAGAGTATGTCCACAATTTCGTGCTGGAACTCGCCAACGGCCGGAAGATGGATTTCAGCCCATCGGCGGACAGGAAGAACAGGACCGTTCCCGAAGAGGTGGTGCCCTATTATGAATGTGACAGGAAACCGAGTTTCCTCGGAAGCACGGACCCGGTCGTGTTCCTCAAGAAATGGGTTTATACATATTTGAGATATCCGAAATCGGCTGTGGCGGAGGGCGTCCAGGGACGCGTGCTCGTCGATTTCGTCATTGATGAGAAGGGCAAGGTACGCGACGTCCAGGTCGCGAGGGGAGTGGATCCGAGGCTTGATGACGAAGCGGTCAGGGCCATCAGTTCATCACCTGACTGGAAGCCCGGAATGGTAAATGGAAAGAAAGTGAAAAGCGGCATATCGCTTTACGTTGAATTCAGATTGAAAAAGAGATAATATATATGGGATACGATTTCAAGTCGATCGAATCGAAATGGCAGGCCAGGTGGGCTGCCGAAAAGACCTTCAAGGCCGTGGAAAAGCCCGGCCAGCCCAAATACTATGTCCTGGATATGTTCCCTTACCCTTCCGGTGCGGGACTCCACGTCGGCCATCCCCTTGGGTATATAGCAAGTGACATCTTCTCGCGCTACAAGCGTCTCAAAGGTTTCAACGTGCTGCATCCTATGGGATATGACGCATTCGGACTGCCTGCGGAGCAGTATGCGATCCAGACGGGCCAGCACCCTGAGAAGACCACGACGGAAAATGTCGCGCGCTACCGCAGCCAGCTTGACAGGATAGGCTTCTCCTATGACTGGGACAGGGAAGTGAGGACCTGCAATCCGGACTATTACAAATGGACGCAGTGGGCGTTCCTCAAGATGTTCGACAGCTGGTATGATCCCGATCTCGACAAGGCCCGCCCTGTTTCCGAACTCGTGAACAGGTTCGAGACGACAGGTTATGGCGACGTCACCCCGGAAATCTGGGCTGCGGCGTCGGAAAAGGAGAAATCCGACATCCTTATGGGCTACCGCATCGCCTATCTGGGCGAAACCAGCGTGAACTGGTGCGAGGGCCTCGGCACCGTGCTCGCGAATGATGAAGTGAAGGACGGTCTCAGCGTCCGCGGCGGCTTCCCTGTGGAGCAGAAGAAGATGAAACAGTGGCAGTTGCGCGTTTCCGCTTATGCGGGCCGTCTGCTCGACTCCCTCGACTCTCTCGACTGGACCGATTCCCTCAAGGAGATGCAGCGCAACTGGATTGGCCGCTCGGAAGGAACCGAAGTCGTGTTCAATACCATCTGCGAAGGCCGCGAGCTGCCTGTGACCATATTCACGACGCGCGTCGATACCATCTTCGGTGTCAGCTTCATGGTGCTCGCACCTGAAAGCGAGCTCGTCTCGCAGCTTACTTCCAGCGAGCAGAAAGAAGCCGTGGAAGCCTATCTGGCCGAGGTGCGCAAGAAAACCGAACGCGAGAGGATGGCTGAAACGAAGAGCGTCACCGGAGTGTTCTCGGGCGCCTGGGGCATCAACCCGCTGACGGGCGGAAAGATTCCGATCTGGATTTCGGAATACGTGCTCGCCGGCTATGGCACCGGAGCGATAATGGCCGTCCCGGCTCACGACAGCCGTGACTACGCATTCGCGCGCAAGTTCGATCTACCCATCATCCCCATCATCGAGGGCTGCGACGTGTCGGAATCCTCGTTCGACGCCAAGGAAGGGAAGATGTGCAATTCCGGCTTCCTGAACGGAATGGACGTGAAGGAGGCGATAGAGGCGGCGAAGGACTATGTCGAAGCGAAGGGGCTCGGGCGCCGCAAGACGAATTTCCGCCTGCGTGATGCCATATTCAGCCGCCAGCGCTACTGGGGCGAACCTTTCCCCATATATTACAAGGACGGAATCCCTTGCCCTGTGGACGAGAAGGACCTTCCGCTGAGACTCCCTGAAATCGATTCCTACACGCCCACGGGTGAGGCACCTCTCGCACGTGCAAAGAATTGGACCTACAAGGGATATCCCCTCGAGACCTCCACTATGCCGGGATTCGCCGGATCCAGCGCATATTACCTCAGGTATATGGACCCGACCAACGGGGATGCGCTCGTGTCAGAATCCGCAAATGCCTACTGGCGTTCCGTCGACCTGTACATAGGCGGCACTGAGCACGCCACGGGCCACCTCATCTATTCGAGGTTCTGGAACAAGTTCCTCTATGACCTCGGTTATGTTTGCGAGGACGAGCCGTTCCGCCAGCTCATCAACCAGGGTATGATCCAGGGACGTTCCAACTTCGTGTACCGCATTGTGGGTACCAACCGTTTCGTGTCCCTCGGACTGAAGGATAAATATGAGACCACTGAAATCCACGTCGATGTCAACATAGTCTATAATGACAGGCTGGATATCGAGGCATTCAAGGCCTGGAGACCCGAGTATGCCGATGCCGAGTTCGAACTTGAGGACGGAGAGTATGTCTGCGGCTGGGCGATAGAGAAGATGAGCAAGAGTATGTACAACGTCGTCAACCCCGATCTCGTGTGCGACACATACGGAGCCGATACCCTGCGTCTCTACGAAATGTTCCTCGGCCCCATCGAGCAGAGCAAGCCCTGGGATACCAAGGGCATCGACGGCGTGAACCGCTTCCTCAAGAAGTTCTGGAGGCTGTTCTACGACCGTGACTCCTGGCTCGTTACCGACGAAAAGGCGAACCCTGCCGAACTCAAGGTCCTCCACAAGCTCATCCATAAGGAAGAGGAGGATATCGAGGCGTTCTCATACAATACCACCATCAGCGCATTTATGATCGCGGTCAACGAACTGACCGCCCTGAAATGCAGCAAGCGCGAGATCCTGGAGCCTCTGGTCGTCCTTCTGAGCCCCTTTGCTCCCCACGTGGCCGAGGAACTCTGGCACGCACTGGGTAACGAGGGGTCCGTCACCTATGCGGAGTTCCCCGTATTCAATGCCGCGTACGTCGTCGAGGACAGCGTCACATATCCGGTATCCTTCAACGGGAAGACACGTTTCAACGTGGAGATGCCCAAGTCCGCGAGCCCGGCTGAGGTCGAGGCCAGCGTGAGGGCAATGGAACAGACCGCAAAATATGTTGGCGGACAGACTATCATAAAGGTGATCGTGGTTCCGGGACGAATTGTCAACATAGTCGTCAAATGATAGGATTCGGAAAACTGAAGACCCTCCTGCGCGACTACGCCGTGCTTACCCTGGCGTGTTTCCTCTTTGCTTTCAGCTGGGAGGGCTTCATGATACCCAACGGTATGTCGGCCGGTGGCCTGATGGGCCTTTCGACCGTCATACAGTATGCCACAGGCGGTGCTGTCCAGGCGCAGTACCTTTATTTCGCCATCAACGCCCTGCTTATCATTCTGGCCGTCCTGGCTATGGGCATAGGCTTCGGGTTCAAGACCCTGTACTGCATTTTTATGTCGTCCCTCGCGATGGAGATCATACACGGCCTGCCCTGGCTCCACTGTGTTCCCGGGGAGTTCTTCTTTGTCCGTGAGGTCCTTCTGATCCCTGTCATTGCAGGCGTCCTGGAGGCATTCGGCATAGGTCTCACCCTGAAGTACGGAGGTTCGACCGGAGGAACCGACATCATAGCGCTGATGGTCAACAAGTACTGGCCGGTCTCCCTGAGCTCTATCTTTATGCTCAGCGACCTTGCCATCGTCTGTTTCCTGCTTTTCCTGCCGGACCGCAGCTTTACGGATATGGTTTACGGAATCGTGGAGATCATCACCTTCTCCCTGATCATAGACCGCGTGGTGGGCGGCAACCGCGGGTCGTTCCAGCTGCTCGTGTTCTCGTCCAGATATGAAGAGATCGCCGACCATATAGTGAACCGTATGGACCGCGGGGTGACGGTGCTGCGCGCACAGGGCTGGTATACGAAGGCTGAAAAGAACGTCCTGCTCATCATCGTCAGCCGCGCCCAGCTGTCCGAATTGTCGAAAGTGGTCAAAGAGACCGACCCGAAGGCATTTATGTCGGTTTCTCCGACCAGCAACGTATATGGGGAAGGATTCGAGGAGATAAAGACAGGTGTCCCAAGTAAAAAGAAAAAGAAATGACAAAGACCGGATTAAAGAAGTTCCTCACTTTTCTGAAGGATTATGCCCTGATAACGTTCGGTATCTTCCTGTTCGTGCTCGGATGGAATATCTTCCTGGTCCCCAATAACCTTATCGGCGGAGGGGTGACCGGTATCGCATCCATAATCCAGTATGCCACCGGAGGTGCCATCAAGATCGGTACATCATATTTCTTCTTCAATACGGTCCTGCTTGTAGCTGCACTGTTCACGCTCGGAAAGAACTTCGGGGGCAAGACCGTCTATGCCATCATCATCGCGTCGGTCGGGCTCAACGTGATGCAGGGGGTGATACCTTACGATTTCTGCAAGGCCATCGCCATAGATAATGGAAAACTGATGAGCACGATTATGGGCGCCATACTCGTGGGCGTCGGAATAGGAATGACGATGACTGCGGGAGGATCTACCGGCGGTACCGACATCATCGCCCTGATCGTGAACAAGTACCGTAACGTCTCGCCGGGAAGGATGCTGCTTCTGCTCGACGTCGTCATCATCCTCTCATCTATGCTCGTTCCGTCCTATACACCCGACGGCAGTCTCGTCCCTTTTGTGGACAAAATCACCAATGTCGTTTACGGCTTCATCCTGGTTACGATAACGAGCACCGTCCTGGACCTGTATCTTTCAGGTTCCAAGCAGTCCGTCCAGTTGTTCATCCTGTCGAAGAAATATTCGGAGATTGCTGATGCGATTGTCGCGGATCTCCACAGGGGCGTCACTGTCCTTGACGGAAAAGGCTGGTACACGAAACAAAGCACGGAGGTTTTGATGGTACTCACGAGGAAGGCGGACCTCAACCTGATGCTCCGCTATGTGAAGGGAATCGATCCTGATGCGTTCGTGTCAGTCTCCTCTGTCACCGGCGTTTACGGCCTCGGCTTTGACTCTTTCAAAGGGAAGGGTAAAAGCAGGTGATTTAAAGAATCGTAAATATTTTTTTATACCCCCCTTAATGCCTCGCCGTATTAGGGGTGTTTTCATATCTTTGGCCCGAAAAACGAAGATATGAAAAGTCGAATTCCAAACGTCAGGTCCTATCTCGAGATATTCTCGCTCATAGGCTGCGCTCCGGTAATGACAGGGGCCGTGCTTTCAGCTGCTCCGTTTCCGGACGCGCTGGCCGCTACGGCGTATACCGCCTGTACCTTTGGCATCCTTCTTCCGTCTTCCAGGGAGGGATTGCTGTCAGGCGCGAAATGGATGTCGGCCCTTTTCGCCATCCTGTTGCTGCTCTGCCTATATTCCGCATCCTGTCAGGCCGTGCTTTATGCCGACACCGCATACCTGCTGCTGAGGCTGGCGTCACGGCGCATCTCGAAGTACGGGAACGTGAGGATGCTGTTCCGCAATGTGGAGATATGGAATTCCATAGAGGATGATGCGTCGAGCTGCTACCAGATGGCGCTTTATGCCCTGTGCGTCGCTGCCCTGGCCCTGAAGGGCAGCGTGTGGAACTATGTCCCGGCAGGTCTGATGGCGGTGGAGTACGCGCTGCTGGTCGTAAGGTCCGTCTGCTGCACCACCTGCTTCCTGGGACGCGGGCGGGAGACGGCGATCAAGGAGATAATGAAGGGAAACCTGCGTGCCGTCATTGTGGAAAACGAAGACAACGATAATAGAATGAATGAAATCTGGAACAGGGTCCTGAGCGTGATGGAACTCAAGAAACCCTATCTGCGCGAAAATTTCAGCGTGCAGGAACTGGCGGAAGCCGTCTATACCAACAAGGTGTACCTGAGCCGTGTCATCAACCGCTTTTCAGGCAAGAACTTCAACCAGTTCGTGAACTATTACAGGGTGAATTACGCCGTTGACCTGATTGCCAAGGACAAGCGGCTCAAGGTGGCGGAACTTGCAATGATGTCGGGATTCAGCACCTACGTCACCTTCAATATGGCGTTCAAGATGCACAAGGGCATCTCTCCCAGCGCCTATATACAGGAACAGCGCAAGTCCACCTAGGCCTTTATGCCTTTCCAGCTGTCGGGGACGGGCGCGATGACGTTGATTTCCTTCTTGCTTACGGGATGGATGAAAGTCACTTCGTGGGAGTGGAGCGATATGCCGCCGTCGGGATTCGACCTGGGCGCTCCGTATTTGAGGTCGCCCTTGATGACGCAGCCCATGTGAGAGAGCTGACACCTGATCTGGTGATGGCGGCCGGTGAGAAGATCGACTTCCAGGCGGTGGTATCTGTCAGTGTCTGCAAGGAACCTGTAGTTGAGCTTTGCCAGTTTGGCACCGGGGACGGGCTTCGTGCATACGTATGATTTGTTCTGCTTCTCGTTCCTGACCATCAGGTCTTCCAGATGGCCTTCGTCCTCTTCCGGCCTCGAGCAGCAGAGTGCCCAGTACTTCTTATGGACGGCTCCTGTGCGGAACATCTCGTCCAGCCTTCCGAGAGCCTTCCCCGTCTTGGCCAGGATGCATATCCCGCTGACCGGACGGTCGAGACGGTGGGGGAGACCCAGGAACACTTTGCCGGGTTTGCTGTCCCTCAGGGCG
>JAKSKA010000032.1 GCA_024401915.1 Bacteroidales bacterium | reverse complement strand
GCGGGGGGCGGGGCAGGGGGCAGAGTCCCCCTGAAGGGGCAGCGCCCCGGAGGAGGGCGGTGTGTCTGTCGGTGGCGATATCACCGGGGCGTGTCAGAGCCTTTAGCTGATTCTCCGGGTCCTCAAGATTGCCTGCTTACCAAATAATCAGAGTGATTTTGCCAATATCTCTCTGATTTTCACCAGAATTGTTAAAAATCAGAGAGAATAAGCCATTTTTGCTCTGAAAAGCCGAGCCAGAGTCCACATCACCTCTGCGCAGGCGCTTGACTTGTCATTTCATACCTGGTTTCGCGATAACGACCGGAAACGCCCTGCGGTGTGTTCCGGGTTTTATCGCCCTGTGTCGTTCCACATATTGTTTTGGTGTCGATTCAGATAGAAATGCAGAGGATTCTTATTATATTTGCGTTTTATGAAAAGAAATAAAGAAAAAAGGCGTGCGCCGATGCAGAAAAGGCGCAGGACGTCGGGAAAAACGATATATCCCCAGTATGTAGGCCGGGTCCAGATGACCAGGGAAGGCTTCATCTTCGTCATAGTCGAAGGCCTGGAGGATGACGTCTTCGTCAAGGCTTCGAAAACCCGCCACGCCCTCGACGGCGATACCGTCAGGGTTGCCGTCAGAAAGCCGAAGAGTTCGTCAGCCCGCAGCGAAGGCGAGGTCGTCGAAATCATAGAACGCTCCAACCGTCCTTTCGTCGGTATCTACCATAATGTCGGAGCCCAGGGCTGGGTTCTGATGCAGAGCAAGTCGATGCCCTACGACATCGAAGTGGATGCCGAAGCCTCGGCTGCTCTCGGAGCGAAGAGGGGTATGAAGGTCGCTGCCGTGGTCGATTCCTGGGACCGTGGGGAAACCAATCCCGCCGGCCACATCGTGGATGTGCTCGGGGTGCCGGGGGAGAACGAAACGGAGATGCACGCCATTCTCGCCGAGTTCAATCTGCCTTACCGCTTCGAGCCCGAAGTGGAGAACGCAGCGGACTCGATTTCCGAGAAGATCACGCCCGCTGACCTCAAGGGCCGCAAGGATTTCAGGTCCACGCTGACCTTCACGATAGATCCTGCCGATGCGAAGGACTTCGACGACGCCCTGTCGTTCCGTCCCCTCGAGAACGGTAACTACGAGGTCGGCGTCCACATTGCCGACGTGTCCTATTACGTGAAGCCGGGAAGCCCTGTGGACCAGGAGGCCCGCACCCGCGGCACTTCCGTCTATCTCGTCGACCGCACCGTCCCGATGCTCCCGGAGAATCTCTGCAACAAGCTCTGCTCACTCCGTCCGGGCGAGGACAAACTCTGCTTTTCGGTGGTCTTCGAACTTTCGCCCAAGGCCGAAATCAAGTCCCGGTGGATCGGGCGCACCGTAATCAATTCCGACTACCGTTTCGATTACGACGGAGCACAGAGCATAATTGAAGCGGGGGCCGGAAACGGTTCCGCCGCTACGGTTGGTGATCCGGCCCACGGCGGAGACGCTGCCGCTGCCAGGATCCAACCTGGCGACGTCGGTTCCGCCGCTGCCGTTGCCAGGCTCCACTCCGGAGACGTCGACTGCGTCGACCCCACCCTGACGGGTCCCCCCTCTTACGTTGCCGAGGGTGGCACGGTCTCCGGAGTGGACCTGGCAACTCAATGCAGCGGCACGGTCTCCAGGGTGGACCTGACAACTCGATGCAGCGTCACAAGCTCCGCTGCTCCCTCTCAGTCGACGGCTGTCCCGAAACCCCTTCCGGACTGCTCCGAAGAACTGAAACAGGCCATCCTCAGGCTGAATGATATGGCGGCGACGCTGAAGGAGAAGCGTTTCAAGGCGGGCGCAATCAACTTCGACCGTCCCGAAATGAAGGTCGAGGTGGACGGAACGGGCAAGCCGGTCCGCGTATATCAGCACTGGTCCAAGGAGGCCAACTGGCTGATCGAGGAGTTTATGCTCCTCGCCAACAGGACCGTGGCGGAATTCATCGCCACCGGAGGGCAGATGAACGCAGTCCAGGCGAAGAATGCCAAGACCTTCATCTACCGTGTCCACGGCGAGCCGAACGAAGAGAAACTCCAGGGTCTGCGCGGCTTTGCGGACACATTCGGATACAAGATGGGCTCCACCGGCAACGGCAAGAACGCTGCCGAGTCTCTCAGGACACTCCTCAGCGAAGCCAAGGGCAAGCCGGAGTTCACCGCCTTCGAGAACCTGGCCCTGAGGTCGATGGCCAAAGCCGTGTATTCCACCGAAAACATCGGCCATTACGGCCTTGCATTCAAGTTCTACACCCACTTCACCTCCCCTATACGCCGCTATCCCGACACTATGGTCCACAGGCTGCTGTCGATGTATCTCGCCGGCGCGGAAAGCCAGAACACGGACAGGTACGAAGACGAGTGCAAGTACGCATCAGCACGCGAGCTGGTTGCGGCCGACGCCGAGCGCACGAGCGTGAAATACAAGCTCGTCGAGTTTATGCAGGACAAGATAGGCTGCGAATACGACGGGGCCGTGTCCGGAATCACCGAATGGGGAATGTACGTGGAGACGGACGAGAACCATATCGAAGGAATGATCCCGCTGAGGGAGATACGCTCCGACTTCTTCGATTTCGACGAAAGCCATTACTGCCTCAACGGAAGACGCACAGGACGCAAGTACAGGCTCGGAGACAGGGTAAGGATACGTGTCAAGAACGCCAATCTCGAGCAGCGTATCATAGATTATGAATTGATTGAAACAGAAATAGAAAATGTACAGGTTCGAACCAATACTGAAGACGATGGTATGGGGCACGGAAAGCTGGGTGCTTTCAGGCGTCCCGGGAAACGAGTCCATCGTGGCGGAAGGCCCGGAAAAGGGAAAAAGAATAACTGACCTCTATCCCGGACAGTTCCCGCTCCTCATCAAGTTCATCGACGCGAAGAAGGACCTCAGCATCCAGGTCCACCCGAACGACGAGCTCGCGGCGCGGCGCCATAACTGCAAGGGCAAGACGGAGATGTGGTACGTCATCGGCACCTCCGGGGACGCGCATCTGCTGAGCGGCCTGAAGAAAAAGATAGATTCCGAAGAGTACGTGCGGCTTGTCGAGGAAGACAAGATAGTCGACGTGCTGGCGGATTATCCGGTGAGCGAAGGGGACGTGTTCTTCCTCCCCGCCGGCCGCATCCACGCAATAGGCGGCGGCTGCCGCATCGCGGAGATCCAGCAGACCTCCGACATCACCTACCGCATCTACGACTACGGGCGTCCCGGCCTTGACGGTAAGCCCCGCCAGCTCCACACCCAGGAAGCGAAGGACGCGATAGACTACACCGTGTACCCTGATTACAGGACAAGCTACGAAAGGCGCACGGACGAAAACGTGGAGGTGGTCAGCTGCCCCCTCTTCACCACTTCCGTGCTCGATCTCACCAAGGCGTTCAGCTTCGCCACCGGCGGCTGCGGCGACTTCGTCATCCTCATCTGCTGCCACGGCAGCGCCGTCGTGAAATCGGAAAGCGGCGAGTGCCTGTCCATCAGCGAAGGCGGAGCGATACTCGTGCCCGCCGGCGATGGCAATCTCGAGATAGTACCGGACGGCAAGGCCTGCCTGCTGACCACGCACGTTTAGGGGATGGAGGCCGTCGTAGTCAAGAACGCAGGAAGCCACTTCCTCCTGAGCCCGCTCCCCGGGTGGCGGCCATTCGCGGCCGTGCTGCGCGGGAAGGTGAGGCTGGAGAAGAGCGGCTCCACGAACCCGGTCGCCGTGGGTGACAGGGTTCGCTTCGAGACCGAGGACGGCTACGACATCATAAACGGCCCGCTGCCCGACGAGACCCACCCCGCCGTGATAACGGAGATCCTTCCACGCTCCAACTACGTCATCCGCAAGTCCACGAACCTCAGCCGCCAGTCCCACGTGATTGCGGCCAACCTGGACAGGGCGCTGATTGCCGTGAGCCTCTATTTCCCGGAAATCAAGCTGCCCTTCCTGGACAGGCTCCTGGTTACCTGCGAGGTCTACCGCATCCCGGTCGTGATAGCTCTGAACAAGGTGGACCTCTACCGCAGCGAAGACCCCGAGGCAGTGGAAGCATTCCGCAGGATATACGAAGGCGCAGGATACAGGGTCATAGAGACCTCGGCCCGTACCGGGGAAGGCATCCCGGAGCTGAGGGCGCTGTGCGGCAGCGGACTGACCCTCGTCAGCGGAGAGTCCGGAGTGGGCAAATCCAGCCTGATAAAGGCGCTGGACCCGAGCCTCGACCCGAAAACCGGCAAGATAAGCGAAGCCCATCTCCAGGGCCGCCACACCACCTCGCTCTATGAGATGTACCCGCTGGAGGGCGGCGGCTTCATCATCGACACGCCGGGCCTGCGCGGCTTCGGCCTCGTGGACCTTGAAGCGGAAGAGATATACAGGTACTTCCCGGAGATGCTCGAAAGGGCCGACGACTGCCGTTTCGTGCCCTGTACCCACACCCACGAGCCAGGCTGCGCCATCAAGGCAGCCGTTGAGGCTGGGGAGATAAGCGCCGAACGTTACAACTCCTACCTCGGAATGCTCGAGGAGGACAAGAAATTCAGATAGGGATGGACAGGGCGTTGAACAAGGAGATTCTCAGACTGGCCCTGCCCAGCATCCTGGCAAACATCACGGTGCCTCTCGTGGGAATGGTGGACACCGGCGTGGCCGGCCACCTCACCGCTTCAGGCGGTATCGGCGCGGCCTCCTTCATCGGCGCGATAAGCATAGGCGCCCTGCTCTTCAACATCATCTACTGGAACTTCTCCTTCCTGCGCTCGGGCACCGGCGGCGTCACCGCCCAGGCTTTCGGGCGCGGCGATATGAGGGAGTGTGCCAAGATATACCTGCGCTCGATGACGCTGTCCCTGCTCATCGCTGCGGTCACGATAGCGCTCCAGTGGCCCTTCCTGAAGCTGTCCCTGCTCCTGGTCCACGCCTCCCCGGAGGTGGAGTCGCTTGCGGCGCAGTATTTCCTCGTCCGTATCTGGGCGGCGCCGGCAACGCTGTCGCTGATGGCGTTCAGCGGCTGGTTCGTGGGGATGCAGGACTCCGTGAGCTCGATGTGGAAAGACTTGATAGTCAACGGGATGAATGTTATCGCGAGCATAATCCTCTCTTTCGGCGCCTTCGGCTGGGAGGGAATGGGCTTCAAGGGTGTCGCGCTCGGAACGGTGGTGGCCCAGTACTGCGGCCTGCTGTTCTGCATACTCGTTTCCGTGTTCAAGTACGGCAAGGTGCTCTCGGCCTTCAGGCTCTCCGAGATCAGGGAGGCGTTCCACTGGTCCGAGATGAAGGGGCTGATAGGGATGAACTTCAACCTCTTCCTGCGCTCCGTCTGCTTCATATTCATATATATAGGTTATACGATGATTGCAGCGCGCCTGGGCGATATGCTGCTGGCCTGCTCGTCGATAATGATGCAGCTGCTGATGATATTCAGCTACTTCACGGACGGCTTCGCCTATGCGGGGGAAGCGCTCACGGGCCGTTTCATCGGAGAGGGCAACGCCCCGATGCTGCGCAGCTCGGTGAAGTATATCTTCGTCTGGAGCCTCTCCATCGCGTCCGCGTTCATCTTCATCTATGCGGCCACCGGCGTGCCTATGCTGCGCGTCCTGACGGACGACGAGGGCGTCGTGGCGGCCTGCAGGCCCTTCCTTCCCTGGCTTTTGGCGATGCCGGTGCTCGGCTGCGTGGCCTTCACCTGGGACGGCATCTTCCTCGCGGCCATAGCGACCCGGCAGATACTCGCGTCGATGGCCGGCTCCGTGGTGGCCTTCCTCGGCGTATGGTGGCTCGGTTCGGCACTGTTCGATGTGGGCGGGAACTTCGGGATGCACCTCCTGCTTGCGGCCTACTTCGCCCATCTGGTATATAGAAGCGTTTATATGTCAATGAAATACAAGTCCACTATCCATATATGAAAGAGAAACTCATAGGCAAGACCCTGGACGAGCTCAAAGCCGTTGCCGGCGGGCTCGGACTCCCTTCCTTCGTCGGGGCGCAACTGGCGCGCTGGCTCTATGTGGCCCGTGTGGACAGTTTCGACTCGATGACCAACATCTCCCGTCAGGCGCGCGAGAAGCTTGCCGGGAAGTACGAGGTCGGTCGGGTGGCACCCTGCGGCGTCGCCCTGTCCGCTGACGGGACGAAGAAGTACCTCTTCGAAGTCGAGTGCCCCCGCTCCGGCACGATGGAGCGCTCCGCGATAGAGGCGGTGATGATTCCCGACGACGACCGCAGGACGCTCTGCGTCTCCTCCCAGGCCGGCTGCAAGATGGGCTGCCGTTTCTGTATGACCGGCCGCCAGGGCTTCCACGGCAATCTTTCCGCCGCCGACATCCTGAACCAGTTCCTCAGCGTCGATGAGTCCGCGGAGCTCACGAACACCGTCTTTATGGGTATGGGGGAGCCGCTTGACAATACCGATGCCGTGCTCCGTGCCATCGAGGTGCTCACGGCCCCGTGGGGCTTCGCCTGGAGTCCGAAACGCATCACGGTATCGACCGTGGGCGTGCTTCCGTCCCTGAAACGCTATCTCGACAGCTGCCGCTGCCATCTCGCCGTGAGCCTCCACAACCCCGTGGCGGCCGAGAGACTGGATATGATGCCGGTCCAGAAGGCGTACACGATCGCGGAGGTGGTGCGCCTGCTTCGCCAGTACGACTTCAGCGGCCAGAGACGTGTCAGCTTCGAGTACACCTGCTTCGCTGGCTGGAACGACGACAAGGCCCACGCCGACGCGCTGGTAAGGCTGCTGCGTGACCTCGAGTGCCGCGTCAACCTGATCCGTTTCCACAAGATTCCGGATTTCCCCTACGCTCCGAGCCCGATGCCGGTGATGGAGGCGCTGCGCGACAGGATTTCCGGACAGGGCATCACCTGCACCATCAGGGCTTCGCGCGGTGAGGACATCCTCGCTGCCTGCGGCCTGCTTGCGGGACGCCACGCGGGCGGTTTGCAGGAATAGCGGAAATATTTGTATATTTGCGAATTGTGATAATAATCAATAGCGACTGATATGAACAAGAAAGAAACTTACAAATGGAATTACTGCTCCATCGGAGGAGTGACGAGAGTCAAGGTCGAGTCCGGAGAGGACCTCGTCCATCTCGGCGAGCTCGACCAGAAGCTCTGGACCGTACTCAGCTGTCCCGTGAAGGGGCTCAATATGGACCCCAGGACCCTTGCCTATCTCGACACCGACGGCGACGGCAAGATCAAGGTGAACGAGGTCGTGGCTGCTGCCGAATGGCTCTGCAAGTCCATCCGCACCAGGGACAACATCCTCAAGGGCAACGATTCCATCAATCTCGACCATCTCGACCGCAGCAGCGAAAGCGGCGAAAAACTGTATGACTCCGCTCTCCACATAATCCACAACCTCGGAAAGAAGAAGGACTGGATATCCGTCGCCGACACTTCCGACAGCGTCGCCATCTTCAAGGGGACGAAGTTCAACGGTGACGGCATCATCACTCCCGAATCCACGGATGACGCGGACCTCAAGGCCCTCATCTCCACCATCATAGAGAAGATCGGCTCCTGTGTCGACCGCAGCGGGGATGCCGGCGTGAATGCCGAGCAGATCGAGAATTTCTACAAGGAATGTGAGGCGTACGCCGCCTGGCAGAAGGCCGGCGAGCCTTCGGTCTTCCCTTACGGGGACAACACCGCAGCCGCCCTCGACGCTGTCAATGCGCTGAAGGACAAGGTCGCCGATTACTTTATGCGCTGCAAGCTCATCCGTTTCGACAGTGACGTCTCGAATGCAGTGGACATCTCGGTGGACAGGATCGGTGCCATCAGCGGCCAGAATCTCGCCACCCAGCAGGAGGAAATCTCTTCCTGCCCCCTGGCGCGCCCCACAGCGGAGTGCGTGCTTCCTTTCGATGCAGTCAATCCCGCCTGGTCGGCTGCGTTCGCGGCCGTGAAGACCCTGGTGCTCGACGTCGACTTCCCCAAGGCAAAGGGCATCACCGAGGAACAGTGGCTGGGCGTCATCGCCAAATTCGGCGCTTACGAAGCCTGGCTGGCGGCGAAGGCCGGCGTGGCTGTCGAGTCCCTCGGACTCCCTGCAGTCCAGGCTGTCCTCGACGGCGGAAAGAGGGCTGAACTGCTCGCCCTCGTGGACCAGGATGCGGCCCTCGCTGAGGAATCCGCCGGCATCGACGAGGTGGACAAGCTTCTCCATCTCTACCGCGACTTCTCGAAGTTGCTTAACAACTATGTGATATTCAGTGAGTTCTATGACAGGGAGAACGGCGGCGCCGCTTTCGAAGCCGGAAAACTCTATATTGACCAGCGCTGCTGCGACCTCTGTATCAAGGTTGAGAATATGGGCGCCCACGCTGATATGGCTGGCCTCAGCGGAATGTTCCTCATCTACTGCAGCTGCACCTCCAAGGTGAAGGCAGCCACGATGGACATCGTTGCCGTTATGACGGCCGGCGGCGTGAAGAACCTCCGTCCCGGCACCAACGCCATCTTCTATGACCGCGACGGTCAGGACTGGGATGCAGTCGTCACGAAGATCGTCGACAACCCCATCAGTGTGCGCCAGGCGTTCTGGAGCCCCTACCGCAAGCTCGCCAACTTCATCTCCGACAAGATTGACAAGTCGGCATCCGAGAAGGATTCAGCAGTAACGGCAGACCTGCTCGCAAAGGCTGATACGGCCGATCCTACAAAGGCAAAGCAGCCTTTCGACATTGCCAAGTTCGCCGGCATCTTCGCTGCCGTCGGTATGGCGTTCGCCGGCATAGGCGTGGCTCTCAAGGCCCTCGTGAGCGGCATCGTGGCTATGAAATGGTGGCAGCTCATCCTCGCTCTCGTGGCCATTATGCTCGTGATTTCAGGTCCTGCCTGCTTCATCGCCTGGAGGAAGCTCCGCAAGCGCAACCTCGGACCCGTGCTCAATGCCAACGGCTGGGCCATCAACTCCGTCGTGCTTGTCAACATCCTGTTCGGCGCTGCTCTCACCTCCACCGCTAAGTATCCCCATCTCAAACTTGCCGATCCTTATAAGAAGGTCGTTCCCGCCTGGAGGAAGGCTCTGCGCTGGTTCCTTCTCGCCCTCGTGGTAGCTGCGGCAGTCCTGTTCTTCACCGACAATCTCGGCTGGATGGGCATCCACCGCCACAAGGAGGCCGCTCCCGAGCAGGTCGAGGCCGTCGTTGAGGCTGTCGAGCCCGCAGTGGCTCCCGCCGACACCGCTGTGGTCGAAGCGGCTCCCGCAGAGACTCCGGCAGAGTAGAAGTTTGATATATTGAAATTTATATCTATATTTGCAAGCTATTTCGGCCACGGTGGCCGGAAAGTGTAACTTTTTTAAAATTTTTTGCGCAATGGCTGAATATTTGGAGCCTTCAAAGAAGCAAGAGATTTTCGCGAAGTACGGAAAGTCTAATAAGGACACCGGCTCACCTGAGAGTCAAGTTGCTTTATTCTCCTACCGTATCGCTCACCTTACCGAGCACGTGAAGAAGAACAAGAAAGACGTCGTAACGCGTCGTAGTCTTCTCCGCCTCGTCGGCAAGCGTCGTCAGGTTCTGGATTACCTCCAGAAGATTGACATCGAGAGATACAGAAATATCGTCAAGGAGCTCGGTCTCCGTCGATAGTAAGGATAGGAAATTCAGGGATGGTTTCTGTGTGGAGCCATCCCTTTTTTAGTAGAAAGACGTTAAGGAAAACAATAAAATGAACATTATCAACAAGAAAATCGAGCTCGCGGACGGCCGCGTGATCGAAATCCAGACCGGAAAACTCGCCAAGCAGGCGGAAGGCTCCGCTGTCATCAAGATGGGAGGCACTATGCTTCTCGCAACGGTATGTGCAGCCAAGGAAGTGAAAGAGGGTACCGACTTCATGCCCCTCACAGTAGATTACAAAGAGAAATTCTATTCCGCAGGGCGTTTCCCAGGCGGATTCATGAAGAGGGAAGGCAAGTCTTCTGACTACGAGATTCTCATCTCCCGTCTGATCGACCGTCCTATCCGCCCTCTCTGGCCCGATGACTTCCACCTCGAGGTGTTTGTCAACGTGACCCTTATTTCTGCAGAGAAGGACATACAGCCCGACGCACTCGCCGGACTCGCCGCTTCCTGCGCACTCGCAACTTCGGACCTGCCTTTCGGAGGCCCTGTATCCGAGGTGCGTGTATGCCGTATCGACGGCCAGTTCGTGATCAACCCCACCTTCTCCGAGATGGAGAGGGCCGACCTCGAGCTTATGGTCGCCGCTACCGAGGAGAACATTATGATGGTCGAAGGTGAGATGAAGGAGGTTCCCGAGAACGTTATGCTCGAGGCCATCAAGTTCGCTCACGAGGAGATCAAGCGCCACTGCCGCGTCCAGAAGGAACTTATGAAGGAACTCGGGACCGACGTCAACAAGCGCGACTATCCCCACGACCTCGAGGACGAGGACCTCAAGAAGGCCGTCGAGTCCTTCTGCTACGACAAGTGCTATGCCCTCGCAAAGAGCGCAAAGCCCAAGCACGAGCGTGAGGATGGCTTCAAGGCTATCCAGGACGAGTTCATCGCAACTCTTCCCGAACCCACCACTCCCGAGGAGAAGGACGAGTACGCAGTAAAGACCGCTCTCGTAGGCCGCTACTATCATGCAGTCGAGAAAGAGGCCATGCGCAACATGATCCTCGACGAGGGTTGCCGTCTCGACGGCC
>JAKSKA010000031.1 GCA_024401915.1 Bacteroidales bacterium | reverse complement strand
CAGCAAGCCTTTTTAGGCTTGCGGCCCGAGCAGAAGGGCTTTAGCCCGCCGGGGGGCACGGGTTCCGGCGGAGACAGCCGATCGCCTCTTTGGCAATAACAAAGTGAACTATTGCGGTGGGGTACCGCTTATGCTATCGTCTCCCGGAGGATTTCGGAGACGGTGGGGTGGGGGAATACCGTGCGTCGCAGGTCGGAAGCTGAAAGCGATGACGCCATTGCGAGCGCGATACTGTGGATAATCTCGCCGGCGGAGTTGCCGACTATCCAGGCCCCGAGGATCTTTTCCGACTTCCCGTCGCAGATCAGTTTGCAGAAACCGCTGATGTCTTCGTTTTCCGCGACATAGCGTCCGGAAAATGCGATGGGGAGCTTCTTTATCACTGCGTCCGCGGGCGCGTTTTCTTCCGTGAGTCCGATCCCGGCCACTTCAGGGCAGGTATAGACTACTCCGGGTATCGCGCCGTATTCCATCGTGTCCTCTTTCCCGAGCATATCGCTGACGGCCACGCCGGCTTCGCGTATTGCGGTGTGGGCGAGCATCGAGCGTCCGTTGACGTCGCCGACCGCCCATATTCCCGGGACGGAAGTGCGCATTCTGCCGTCCGTGACTATTCCGCGTCCTGTTTCGACGCCAAGCTTTTCGAGCCCGAGCCCTTCCGTGTTGGGGCGGCGTCCCGTGCTCACGAGTATCTTTTCGGCGCAGATGCGGTTCTCCGTGCCTTCGCTGTCCGTGAAGACTATAGTGTTCCCGTCTATGGCGCTGACGCGGCAGGAAAGGTGGAATTCCACGCCTCTGGAAGCATAGCACGCTCTCAGTGCCGCTGCCGTTTCCGTGTCGAAGCCGGCCAGTATTTCGGGCAGCATCTCGATTACGCTGACCTTTGCACCGAGGGTGCTCATCAGGGCGGCGAATTCCATCCCGATCACGCCTCCGCCGATGACGGAAAGGCTCTGCGGCACTTCAGTGAGCGAAAGCAGCCCGATGCTCGTGACCACGGCGTCTGATTCCGTGATTCCCGGTATCGGCGGCACGATGGCCGAGGAACCGGTGGCTATGAGCAGCCTTTCGGCTTCGTAGCATTCTTCTCCGGCCCTGACCGTGAAGAGCCCGCCGGCGTTCCTGCCCACGATGACGGCGCATTCCTTGATGCAGGTGACCCCGGCCTCCCTGAGCCCGGCCTTCACGCCGCCTGCGAGTCTTCTGACGACCCGCTTCTTGCGCTCCATCATCTTCGCGAAGTCGAACTGCGGTTCCGGACACACGAGCCCGAACGCAGCGCCGTGGCGAGCGTGGTCATAGGTCTTTGCGCAGTGGAGAAGCGCTTTGGTGGGGATGCAGCCTTCGTGGAGACATACTCCACCAGGCTCGTTTTTCTCGAAAAGGATGACGTCCATTCCGGCTGCTGCCGCTTTCTCCGCGGCTGTATAGCCTCCGGGGCCGCCTCCGATTACTGCGAGGGAATAGGTCATTTCGTTCCGCCGGTATCGATCTCGATATCCATTATTGTCCCGGTGGGCTCGAATTCGAACGGCGACATCACGTAGATGTTACCTCTTTCGATAGTTGACTCGCTCGCCTTTGCCTTGTCCATATAGTGGCCGCTCACGTCGACCACGCGGACCTTGAAGCCGTCCGTATAGGTGCCTGCGGGAATGCAGATGTTGACCACGGACACCTCTTCGGTGGAGAGGGTGCGCGATGCTGCGACCTTCACGGCGCGGTCTGCGGATGCGGTGGATGTGGGCGTGAGCGCACCTGTCTGGTAGTCGAGGGTGAAGCTGCCGCATACCTGCTCACCGCCGTTGCCGCTGAATTCGACATACTTGATGTCGTGGGCGTGGGTCTTCTTCTTGAGCTGTATCTTCAGGATGGCGCAGAGCTGGTGCATCTTGAAGCCGCCTTCACCTTCGAGGTAGCCGTAGAGGGGAACGGCCCCGTTAGCGAAGTTGTCCCCGTTCGCGTCGCCCTGGACCGAGGGGAGCGTGATCGTGGACGCGTCCTTGTAGCCGGATGCGGGATAGTATACGTTGTAGGGCTTGTCGATCAGGCCTTCGAACTTGAAGGTGGCGGTGGTGCCCGCGGCGTTGATGTCTTCCGATGTCAGATTCTGGGAGGGCACGCCGTTGATGCAGATTGCGTCGCCGACGCTCCAGAAAACGCTGCGCGTCCCTTCCTCGTTACCGCCCATAGACGTTTTCGTCAGTTCGCAGGTGCTGACAGTGACCTTCGTCAGCTGCTTTTCGGCAGCATTCTGTTTGGTGCAGGCCGTGGCAAGAACTGCCGCTGCCGCGATGAGAGCAAATATCTTTTTCATACTTGCAAATATATAATAATATAAGCGCAAGTACAAGTAAAGTTATCTGGTATTGCTGATATAGACGTCGTTACCCCTGATCTCGTAATTCACCATCGAGGAGAAATGGATCAGGTCGAGGACACGGACGATGGATTCGTTGGTGAACCTTGCCGTGAGACGGTAGTTCAGAATCTTGTTGTCGGCAATGTGGACCTTCACTCCGTACCATCTTTCAAGCTGCTTGGCTATCTCGGTCATAGGAGTGTTGTCGAAAACGAGTTCGCCCTTGGTCCAGCTGGTGTTTTTCTGGATGTCCGCATCCCTGATCTCGGGATAGCCCGTATCCTGCGAATCCTGGATCTTGAATTCCTGATGGGGCATCACCTCGTGCTCGCAGTTGGTCTTGTTGTCGCGGACCAGCACCTTGCCCTCTATCAGGGTGAGCTTGACCATAGGCTCGTTTTCGTAGGCCTTGAGGTCGAATGTCGTTCCAAGGACCTTGATGCTCACGTCCTTGGCAGTCTGTATGAGCATAGGCCAGTCTTCGTGGTGCTTGACCTCGAAATAACCTTCTCCGGACAGGAAGAGCCTCCTGCTGTCGGCTGCGAACATATTCGGAGCGATGAGCTTCGAGTCTCCGTTAAGCTTCACGATGGAGCTGTCAGGCAGCACTATCGTGCTTTTTACTCCGGGATTCGCGACATAGGTCACGCTGCCGGGATTCTGACTGGTCAGTATCTCCACCTGCCTGTTCGCGGACGCGCAGCTGTCGTTCGCCTTCCTCATCCCGCAGTAAAGGCAGATGCCAAGTACGAGAAGGGGAATGGAAAGCGCTGCCGCCACATAGGTCAATACCGGCAGTATCCTCTTCTTTTCGGGGATTATGCTGTTCGGCATACCTGAGAACACATACTGCGCCTTGATCCTGGCGAAGGTGTTGACGTTCTCCGGCGATTCCTGAATCCAGGAAGCGACCTGCCTGCGTTCATTCTTGTCTGCGGTTCCAAGTATATACCTCAATATGATTTTCTCTTCCATAGTCTTTGATTTTAACTTAACTCGAGTTTGCGTCGCAATGCTTTGAGCGTTATGCCTATATGATATTCGACAACCTTGGGGGTGATGCCCAGCTTGTCGGCTATCTCATTATATGTAAGCCCGTCCTGGCGGCTGAGCTTGAAGGTGTTGACGACTTTTTCCGGCAGGGACAGATAGACTCTGTCGATGAAGCCGCGAAGTTCCATCACGTTGATCTCGTCATCCACCGACTGGGAGCTCAGTGCAAGCGAGTTGATCATGTTCTCGACGTCCGCCAGCGGCATATCCTTCATCCATTTCGAGTTGTCTCTCAGGTAGTTGAGGGACTTGTTCCTCGCAATCGTATAGATGTAGGAGCGGAAATTGCGCTCCGGGTTTATGCTATCCCTGTTCTCCCAAAGTGCCAGCATCGTTTCCTGAACGAGGTCTTCGGAGTCCTGCCTGTTCCTCACGTAGGCATTGACGAAGTGCAGCAGATTGGAGTATTCCGCCCTGTAAACGGAGCGGAACACGTCCTTGCTGCCTGCCTTTATCGCAAGCGCAATCTCTTTGAGACGTTCCAGATTATTGTCTTCTGTTTCCATTCTATCCTGCAATTAGGGAATGTTGATTGTCCTTGTTGCTTTCTGGTCGCTGCAGTCAGCTCCCAGTACAACCGTGTAACGCCCTTTCTCCATTTCCCACTTTCCGCTCTTTTCGTTGTAGGAGGCCAGGTCGCTGACCGCTATTTCGATTTCCATCGTCTGGGCCTCGCCGGGAGCGAGCAGTCCTGTCTTCGCGAAGCCCTTCAGCTCCTTCGCCGGCTTGTCCATAGTCTTTCCCGGTGCGCATATATACACGCCCACGGCTTCCTTCCCCTCAAGACTCCCGGTGTTTTTGACGGTGAAGGATACTCTGACCTTGTCTTTCCTGCGGGTCACCTTCATATCCGGATAATCGAATGAGGTGTAGCTCAGGCCGTATCCGAAAGGATAGGATACCGGTATGTTCCGGGTGCAGAAATGCCTGTATCCGACGTAGATCCCCTCTTCGTATGAGGTGTAATCGAAATTCTTCTGTCCCTCGGCCGGTTTGTCGTAAGGGAAGTTCCGCGCCGTAGGCAGGTCGAAATAGTCTTTCGGGAAGGTGAGCGCCAGACGGCCGGAAGGGTTGGCCCTGCCGTTGAGGAGGTCGAAGACGGCGTTACCGCCTTCCTGTCCCGGAAGCCAGATGTCGAGTATGGCATCAGGCAGTCTTTTCCAGGATTCGGTTTCGATGATTCCTGCTATGTTCAGGATTACGGCCACCTTTTTGCCTTTTTTGTGAAACTCGTTGCAGACCCCTGTGATCAGCTTCTTTTCGGTGTCCGAAAGGTAGTAATCATTTTCCAGATTGCGGTCCTTTCCCTCCTCGGCCGAGCGTCCTATCGTGATGATTGCGTAGTCGTCGGCCTCGGCCGCCGCCTTGATGAGCGTTTCCGATATCTCGAGCTCCGGGAGCGGGGGGATGCCTATGTCTATCTTGATCTTTTCGTTGTACTTGATGTCCGCGGCCGCGAAAGCCGCGAATTTGGTGTACAGGTCCTCGAGCTTCGCGTCCGGTTCCACGCCGCCGGCCCTGAACGCTTCGCTGATCTGGACGATGTGCGGGCTGACGACGAAGCCGGAGCCGCCTCCCGTCGATATGAGGTCGTAGGAGCGCACACCGAACAGCGCCACCTTCCCGCCTTTTCCGGCGAGCGGCAGCATCCCGTTGTTCTCGAGCAGCACGGCGCTCTCGCAGGCCGCTTTCAGCGATACGGCCTCCCCGGCCTTCAGGTCAGGGTTTTCAGTGCTCTGCTCGAAACCGCATCTGCGGCCGAGTTCCAGTATGTCGAGGCAGGCCCTGTCGAGGTCTTCCATACGGATCGACCCGTCGTTTATGCCGTTTATGATATCTTCGACCTGCTGCTCCTTTCCCGGCATATACAGGTCGTTGCCGGCGTGGAGCTGGGCTGCGGTGTTGTGCTTCGAGATGGACCAGTCCGTCATCACGAGGCCCTTGTAGCCCCATTCCTTCCTCAGGATGTCGGTGAGGAGCCGGGGCGACTCCTGGACCGGAGTGCCGTTGAGGCTGTTGTAGGAGGACATTATCGTCCAGGGATCGGCCTCCTTCACGCATATCTCGAATCCTTTGAGGTAAATCTCACGCAGAGCCCTTTCGCTTACCCTCACGTCGTTATGGGTCCTGTTTGTCTCCTGGTTGTTGCAGGCGAAATGCTTGGCGGAAGCGGCCACTCCGTTGCTCTGGATGCCGACGACGTATGCCGCGCCCATCTTTCCGGTGACATAAGGGTCTTCGGAGAAATATTCGAAATCCCTTCCGCACAGCGGGTTCCTGATGATGTTCATTCCGGGGGCGAGGAGGACGTTCGCATTGTATTTCCTCGCTTCGAAGCCCGCGGCTGCGCCCACCTCCCTGACGAGCGCCTCGTTCCAGGACGATGCGAGAGCCATATTGTCCGGGAACGCGGTGGCCCTTTCCTTGCCGCGGCGGCTGAGCCTCAGCCCGGCCGTGCCGTCAGCGAGCGTGAGCGTGGGGATACCGTATCCGGGGAAGGGTGTCGTCCGGCCGGCGAATCCATTGTTCGTCGGCGGGAACAGATCCCTTTTGAGGCCTACCACGCAGGAGGCCTTCTCCTGCAGGGTCATACCTGCAAGCGTCTCCGCCGGGCCCGGTTTCCGCGTCTGTCCGAAACAGATGCAGGGAAGTAGAAGTAAGAGATAGTGTAATTTGCGCATAATACTACATAACAAATACACTTGACGAAGGTTTATCCCTGAAAAACGCAAATCTATTCGGGGATATTATAGAGATAAGTGTAATAGAATCAGGAAAAATTCATTTTATGATATCGTTAAAAAGAATAATCGTATTCCTGGCAGCCGTTGTGATGGCGTCGTCGAACGCTCTCGCACAGGAGCTGTCGGTAGATTACAAGGATGTGAAACTCAGCACGGTACTTGTGGATATCCAGAACAAGACGGGCTTCCATTTCATCTACAACAATTCCCTTATCGACGTGGATGCGCCGGTTTCCGCCTCTGTCGAAGGCTCCCTGACCAAGGTGCTGGGCGCGGTGCTCGGCGGACTTCCAGTCAGGTACGAGATCAGTGACAGGCAGATTATCCTGAGTCCCGCATCTCCGCAGCCGAAGAAGAGCAAGTCCATTGAAGTGTCCGGCGTTGTCGTTGACGATCAGGGACTTCCGCTTCCCGGAGTGTTCGTTTCGGAAAAAGGCACGAAGAATGCGACCATAACCGATATCGACGGCAGGTATTCGATGACTGTGGCCCCGACTTCCGAAATGGAGTTCACCTGTCTCGGAATGAAGGCGGAGTCGCTGCTCCCTCCCGCAGGCGGAAAGCTTGACCTCCAGATGAAGCCCGACACCAACTATCTCGACGAGGTCGTCGTGGTTGGTTACGGCGTGCAGAAGAGGGCCAATCTCACCGGTGCCGTCTCTACGGTCAATTTCAGCGAAGGAATGGAGTCCAGGCCTATCACGACGGTGTCGAGCGCCCTCGGCGGTCTCGCTCCGGGCCTTGCCGTGATGCAGACTTCCGGCCAGCCGGGCAGCGACAGTGCGACTCTGCGCGTCCGCGGCAACACCACCCTGAACTCCAACGGTCCTCTCGTGCTCGTCGACGGCATCGAGTACTCTATGGACGAAATCAACCCCCAGGATATCGAATCCATCACCGTCCTCAAGGACGCATCCTCGACGGCCATCTACGGCAGCCGCGCGGCCAACGGCGTCATCCTCGTGACGACCAAGGGCGGCTCTGCCGGCAAGACGCACGTCACATATACGATGAATATGGATATGCAGACGCCCTATCTCGGCAATCTCGGTTATGTGACCGATTACGCCGAGCAGATGAGGCTGATCAATGAGGGCGCGGACAATCTTGGTGTGACCCACGTCTTCTCGGACCAGACCATCAACCTGTGGGAGAACGCGAAGCGGAATCCCGACGCGCTGAACGCATACGGCGTCAAGAACAGCATCGCATACCCCAATACCGACTGGTTCAAGGAGGCCTTCCAGCACGGGCTCCTCCAGAAGCACAATCTGTCCGTCTCTTCCGGCAACGAGACGGTGAAGAGCTATATTTCCATCGGATTTATGGACAATACCGGTGTTATGAGCCATCACGGGGTGGACAGCGGCACGAAGAAGTTCGATATCCGCGCCAACGTGGACGTGAACGTCACGAAGTGGCTCAGCGCGGGCGTCAAGGTCTTCGGCGAGCGCCAGGATTACGGTCTGGCGGATGTCGGTACGGCCTTCGGCTACCTGAAGATGGCCGTTCCCGGTATGTATCCCGGTTCCACCAACAAATGGGGGTATATCGCGACGGACGAGGAAAGCGCCAATGCCAACAACATCTTCAAGAACCTGGCGCAGCGTGACGGAGAAAAATACTATTACAGGGGCTCCGGTACTGCATACCTGAAGGCGAAACTTTACAAGGGACTCTCCCTCGAATTCACCGGCAACCACAACTTCAACATCGGCTACACCCATTCGTATTCAACCCAGACCGATATTTGGAACTATGTCTCCGATACGATCCAGTCGGAATCGTCGCTGCGCAACGCCTGGAACGAGGTGGCCCACACGGCCAGCTACAGGACCAACGGCGAGGCGATCCTGAGATATAACGGCACTTTCGGCAAGCACGAAATCGGAGCAATCGGCGGCTTCTCCGTCAATCACTATATCTCTCCCTACAGCTCCGTCTCGAAGAAGACGAAGACTGACTGGGTGATTACCGAGATGTCCGCATACGCTGAATACGACGCATCCGACAGCGGTACTTCGGACTGGGGCCTGATGTCAGGTTTCGGCCGTCTGAACTACGTCTATGACGGAAAATATATGCTGGAGGCGAATTTCAGGGCGGACGGTTCGTCGCGCTTCGCTCCCCAGTCACGCTGGGGCTTCTTCCCCTCCTTCTCGGCCGGCTGGCGCATAAGCCAGGAAAAGTGGATGCAGGGCGCATCGTCCTGGCTGAGCAACCTCAAGCTGCGCGCATCCTGGGGCGTCACGGGTAACAACAACTCGGGCAATTACGCCTGGCAGAGCAACTTCACCTCCGTCAACGTTGTATCTATGGGCGTGGACGCGAAAGGCCTGCTCGTCACCGAACTCGGCAACAACAGCCTCCAGTGGGAGACCACGAAGACCAGTGATGTCGGCATCGACTTCGGGTTCCTTGACAACAAGCTGACCGGAGAGGTCGACGCATACATCAAGAACACTACCGGTATCCTTTTCCGTCCGTCCATCTATATGACTATGGGGGCCGTCACCGCTCCGTACGAGAACCTCGCGGGCGTGAGGAACAGGGGTCTGGAACTGGCTCTAAAATGGAGGGACGGCATAGGCCGTGACTTCAGCTATTCCGTAGGGCTCAATCTTGCCTACAACCGCACGACCGTTACCAAATATAAAGGAAAACTCATCCAGGAATGGTCCACGGATCCCGTTACCGGAGAAAACGTTTACATCAACAATATCGGTGATGTGGGTCAGAGCGGCTTCGGCGGATATATAGTCGAGGGCCACCTGCTGGGAGACCAGTATATGCTCCATCTCTACAATGGTAGCGGCAAGGGCTATTCCGGCAGTGGGGACGTGGACGTGAATGCAGGCCCTGTGGACGGAATGATCAGGACGGAAAGCGATATGGCCTGGGTCCAGGCTATGATGGCAGCCGGCTACAAGTTCCAGGGCGGGAAAACAACCGGCAAGGATATCCTCTACTACGGTGATTTCATCTATGCGGACACGAACGGAGACGGCAACTACGGCGACAATAACGACAAGGCCTTTACCGGCCATTCGAACACGCCGAGGGTGACGGCCGGCCTCAATATCAGTATGTCGTGGAAGGGTATAGATTTCTATGCGTTGTTTACGGGTGCTTTCGGATTCTATCTCGACTGGAACACAAGCGTTTACAATACCACTATAGTCAACAGGGGCCAGGCCATCTCCAGGAAGATAGCCTCCGACCACTATTACTACAATCCGGAGGGAGACCCTTCGCTGAACAACATAAACGCTACATATCCGCGTCTGCTGTATAACAAGACAATGAATGACAGCCTCTGCGACTTCTACCACTACAAGGGCGATTACGTGAAGCTCAAGAGCATCCAGCTCGGCTACACCTTCCCCAAGAAATGGATGGAGCCGGCTTCGATCAGCAGCCTCCGCGTGTTCGTCGCCGGAGAAAACCTCCTGACATTCACGAAATTCCCCGGACTTGACCCGGAGATAGGTGCCGGTGTCGGATACCCCCTTATCAGGAGTTTTTGCGGCGGTTTGCAGTTAACTTTCTAAAATGGACCGATTATGAAAAGAACAATTACCATATTAGCGGCTGTCCTGTCCATCTGTTCCTGCAGCGGACTGCTTGACACCTTCCCGAGAAACCAGATTTCCGACGGCAATATGTGGACCAGCAAGTCAATGTCCACGGCCGGCATCGACGGGCTTATGTATCCCCTTACCAGGCACGTCGACGGGCTCAACGACCTGGTCTGCACCAATGGAAAGGGCGGAATAAACCGTATCGGCACCGAAGGTCTCGGCTATACCAGCCTCATCGACGGCGGCTCCCAGACCAGTTTCCTGCGCCAGGCCACGAAGATTGCATCAGGCTCTGAGAACGCCGCGGAATGGAAGAGCAACTATACGGCCATTATGGCGTGCAACAAGGCTATCGCCCACCTGAACAAGGACGTCGTGGGCGAAGAGCTGTACGGCCAGTATATTGGCGAAGCCAGGATGATAAGGGCATATTGCTACACGCGTTTGAATATGTATTTCGGTGAGGTCCCGATCTACCTCGACGAGACGGATAACAGCCAGTGCACCAAGGCCCAGAATACCTGGGACGAAGTGTGGGCGATGATCATCGACGAGTGTACGAAGTGTATAGAGGACCCCTGGTTCCAGACGAACAACATTACCGGAATCAGGCCCTGCAAGCCTTCCAAGGGTATGGCCTATGCTCTTCGCGGAAATGCGTATATGTGGCTTGCTGCCGACAAGAACCCTGAGATCTATGATGACGGCGCAAGCATAGGCAGTGCAAAGATAGAGGAGTACTACAAACTGGCAGCTGAGGATTTCGATAAGGTAAAGCAGTGCGGCTTCGGTCTCTGGCAGGTCGATGCCACCCACAGCTGGGAGTCCCTCTTCCAGCCGGAGAACGAGCACAACTGCGAGATGATATTCCCTCTGGAACATTCCGGGACCGACGGATTCTCTTCCTGCTGGCAGTGGGTCATCGGCTCCAGGACCAACCTCAACAGCTGGACGCGCCTTGTGCCTGCGGCCGAGTTTGTGGATGACTTCGAATGGAAGGATGGAACCAAGTTCAAGTGGACGCAGATTTTCCCCGACTGGAACAAGCTTTCGGCAACCCAGAGGGCTGTATTCTTTATGCGTGACAGCCTTGACACCTTTGCGGAAAGCG
>JAKSKA010000030.1 GCA_024401915.1 Bacteroidales bacterium | reverse complement strand
CGACAAGGGCACGATAAAGAGCCACCACAACGTGGGCGGACTCCCCGAGGAGATGAACCTCGGCCTGGTCGAGCCCCTCAAGCACCTCTACAAATTCGAGGTAAGGGAAGTCGGAGCAGAGCTCGGGCTCTCGAAGAGCTTCCTCGGACGCCATCCCTTCCCCGGCCCCGGCCTCGGAGTAAGGTGTCTGGGAGAACTTACTCCCGAGAAGATCCACATACTCCAGGAAGCCGATGCGATATGGATCGACACCCTCAGGGAAGAGGGCTGGTACGACAAGATCTGGCAGGCGGGAGCCATCTTCGTGCCCGTGAAGACCACCGGAGTGACGGACGGCTGCCGCACATACGAGAACGTCATCGCCCTCAGGGCCGTCAACTCGGTCGACGCAGTGACAGCTTCCGTGGTCCGCATCCCCTGGGAGATACTCGACAAGGTACAGCACGACATCATAGAGAAGGTGGAAGGTGTCAACCGCGTGGTGTTCGACATCTCATCCAAGCCCCAGGCCACCATCGAGTGGGAATAGTGATGAAGTCCGGGAAATACCTGATCAAGAGCAATTCCGAGATTGCCGACAGGACCTGGAAGATGGTCCTGGAGGGAGACACGTCCGCTCTCGAGAGAGGCGGGCAGTTCGTCGACATAGCCATTGAAGGCCATTTCCTGAGAAGGCCCCTTGCAGCCACGGAATGGGACTCGAAGCGTTTCAGCGTCATCTATAAGACCGTCGGCGGTGGTACCGAGCTTATGAGCACGCTGGAACCAGGCGCGACGCTGGACGTGCTCACCGGCCTGGGCAACGGCTTCGATGCCGACGCCACCCTCAGGTCCGCCCTCGTGGTATGCGGAGGTCTCGGCGCCTCCCCGGCATTCACGCTCGTGAAGCAGCTTCTTGCAAAAGGGCGCAAGGTGAACGTGGTGCTCGGTTTCGGGAAAGCCTCAGAAGTTGTGCTCGAAGACGAATACAGAAGTCTCGGTGCAGCGGTCCAGGTGGTGACTATGGACGGTTCGCGCGGGATGAAAGGCCTCGTGACCGATGCCATAGAGCAGATGAAGCCGGACTACGACCACTTCTACACCTGCGGCCCGAAAGTTATGATGAAGGCAGTGTGCGGGATGCTGGAAGGCCCGGGCGAAGCCAGTCTCGAGGAGAGGATGGGCTGCGGCTGCGGCATCTGCTACGGATGCACCTGCAAGACGAAGAACGGTCCCAGACGCGTGTGCGCCGACGGTCCCGTATTCAGCAAGGAGGATATAATATGGTAAAGGTCGAACTCTGCGGTCTGGAACTCAGGAACCCGGTGATTCCGGCGAGCGGCACCTTCGGCTTCGGCCTGGAGATGGACGGGGTCTATGACCTCGACCTGCTCGGCGGCATATCGCTCAAGGGCACGACACTGGAGGCCCGTGAAGGCAACCCCTGCCCGAGGATAGCGGAATGCCCGGACGGAATGATCAACTCCGTCGGGCTGCAGAATCCCGGCATAGACGTCCTCGTGGAACAGAAGATACCCGGGCTGAGAAAGATATACGGCGGCATAATCATAGCCAACGTAAGCGGCTTCAGCACCAAAGAATACGTCAGCTGCTGCAGGAAGGCGGCCAAGGTTGCCGACATTGTGGAGGTCAACATCTCCTGTCCCAACGTCCACGGCGGCGGCCTGGCGTTCGGGACCTCGCCCCGGGCGGCGGCGGAAGTCACGGCAGCGGTGAAGAAGGTGTGCGGCAGGACGCCGGTGTTCGTGAAGCTGAGTCCGAACGTCACGGACATCACGGAGATAGCCAGGGCCTGCGAGGACGCGGGCGCCGACGGACTGACACTGATCAACACCATACTCGGGATGAGGATTGACCTGAAGACGCGCAGGCCGGTCGTGGCGCAGCGCTACGGCGGGCTCAGCGGCAGGGCGGTCCTTCCCGTCGCGCTCAGGATGGTCAACCAGGTCAGCCACGCCTGCTCCATTCCGATAATGGGCTGCGGCGGAGTGGCATCGGCCCGCGACGTTATAGAGATGATGATGGCAGGCGCATCGGCCGTGCAGATAGGTGCCGAGAACCTTCGCAACCCTATGGTCTGCAAGGAGATAGTAGAAGAACTTCCTCTTGTTATGGAGGAGCTCGGGATCAAGGATATAAACGAGATAAAAGGAATAGTATGAGAGATGTCATTGCAGCCTGCGACTTCAGCAGCGCAAGGGAAGTTACGGATTTCCTGGACCTCTTTGCGGAGTGCAGCCGCAAGCCCTTCGTGAAGATAGGGATGGAGCTCTATTACTCCGCGGGGCCGGACATAGTCCGCGAAATCAAGTCCCGCGGCCACAGGATCTTCCTCGACCTCAAGCTTCACGACATCCCCAACACCGTGCGCAAGACGATGAAGGTGCTCTCGGCGCTTGACGTCGATATGACCAATGTCCACGCCGCCGGCACCGTCGATATGATGAAGGCTGCGCTCGAAGGGCTGACCCGCCCTGACGGAAGCCGCCCGCTGCTCATCGCCGTGACGCAGCTCACCTCGACCTCCGAGGAACGGATGCAGAAGGAGCTCCTGATAAACGGGACCATACGCGACGTGATAGCGCAATATGCTGAGAATGCGAAGATTGCAGGCCTGGACGGAGTGGTGTGCTCCCCTCTTGAAGCCGGACTCGTGAAGGAGCGCTGCGGCAAGGACTTCCTCGCCGTCACGCCCGGAATCCGTTTCGCCGATGCCGCCGCAGACGACCAGGTGCGCATCACGACGCCCGCCCGCGCGAAGGAGATCGGCTCCGACTACATCGTGGTCGGACGCCCCATAACGGCTGCAGCCGACCCTGTCGCAGCTTATCTGAAATGCATTGAAGAATTTGTCTGATATGGAAAAGGAAATCGCCCACGAACTGCTCTCCATCGGAGCCGTATTCCTAAGGCCCGAAGAACCCTTCACCTGGGCCAGCGGAATCAAAAGTCCCATTTACTGTGACAACAGGCTGATACTCTCCTCCCCCGCTTCGAGGGAGATTGTAGAGAAAGCCATCGCCGACACCGTCTCGTCCAGATGGCCCGGAGCGCAGATGCTTATGGGCACCAGCACGGCCGGCATAGCCCACGCCGCGATTGCAGCCTCGATACTCGGCCTTCCGATGGGATATGTGCGCGGCAGCGCCAAGACCCACGGCCGCGAGAACAAGATAGAAGGCAAGTGCCCCGCCGGCACGAAGGTGGTGGTCATCGAAGACCTCATCTCCACCGGAGGCAGCGTCATCGAAGTGGTCGATGCCCTGCGCGAAGCCGGTGCGGAGGTGCTCGGCATCGTGAGCATATTCACCTACGGGATGCGCAAAGGCGTGGAAAGGCTCGCGGAGGCAGGCGTCACCAACGTCTCGCTCAGCAATCTCGACGTCCTGGTGGACCTTGCCGTAGAAGAAGGATACATCGAGCTCAGATGGCGCGAAAAGATAATAGCATTCAGGAACAACCCCTCAGACGAAAGCTGGATATGAAACACCTCATCGACCCCACGGACCTGACAAAGCAGGAAACCGACGAGATTCTCGCCCTCGCGGAAGACATCATCTCCCGACCTGAGCACTACCACGACTGCCTGCGCTACCACAAGCTGGCAACGCTGTTCTACGAGCCATCCACCCGTACCCGCCTGAGTTTCACGTCAGCGATGATGGAACTCGGAGGAAACGTACTGGGCTTCTCCGACGCAAAGAACTCCTCCGTCTCCAAAGGCGAGACCGTATGCGACACAGTGCGCGTCGTGGAGAATTTCGCGGACATCATCGCAATGCGCCACAACCTTGAAGGAGCGCCGCTGATCGCGTCCACGGTGGCCGGAGTGCCCATCATCAACGCCGGTGACGGCTCCCACGCCCACCCCACCCAGACGCTGACCGACCTGCTCACTATCAAGCGCGAGCTCGGCCACATCGACGGCATCACGATAGGCTTCTGCGGAGACCTGAAGTTCGGGCGTACGGTCCACTCGCTCATCAAGGCGCTGAGCCGCTACGACAACGTGAAGGTGATACTCATCGCCCCGGACGAGCTGCGTCTGCCGGGCTATATCAAGCACGACGTGTGCGAGAAGATGGGTGTGGATTTCAAGGAAGTACGCACCATCGAGGAGGTGATAGGCTCCCTCGACGTACTCTATATGACGCGCGTCCAGAAGGAGCGCTTCCTCGAAGAGGAGGAGTTCGACCGCGTCAAGGACAGCTTCGTGCTGGACAACGAGAAACTCAAGGGCGCCAAGGAAAAGATGACGATTCTCCATCCCCTGCCCCGTGTCAACGAGATACGGCCCGAAGTGGACAGCGACCCCAGGGCGGCCTATTTCCGCCAGGTCGGGAACGGCAAATACGTCAGGATGGCGCTGATATACAGCCTCTTGAAATGGAAGGACGACCCCGACCACACTATGCCGGAGCATCCCGAGTATTTCGAAGACGCGAGCCTCAAGTGCCACAATTCCAAGTGCATCAGCAACAACGAGCCCAGCCCCCACCTGTTCCGCAATACACCCGGCGGCCACGTGAGGTGCGTCTGGTGCGACTCCTTCATCAAATGAGTTCCACACTGACGATACCGGCCCTGACGGACGTCCACGCCCATTTCCGCGAACCCGGGTCCTCCTACAAGGAAACGATTGCCTCGGGTTCCGAAGCCGCTGCAGCAGGCGGCTATTGCTGCGTGTGCACAATGCCTAACCTCGCAGCTGGACATCATACGCCGCAGCGCCAGGGTGGACGTGCGCCCCTACGCCTCGATAACCATAGGCAGGAAGGGACTGGAGCCGGTCGACGTCGCAGCACTCAAGGGCCTCTGCGTGGCCTTTTCCGATGACGGCAGCGGAGTGCAGGACGAAGAGGTGATGTACAGGGCGATGAAGCTCATTGCGGATAACGGCTGCATCCTGGCAGCCCACTGCGAAGACAATTCCCTGCTCGCGGGCGGATATATCCACGACGGAGCCTATGCGGCTGCGCACGGTCACAAGGGAATCTGCTCACGCAGCGAATGGGTCCAGATCGAAAGGGACGTCGAGCTCGCCGCCGCGACCGGATGCGCCTACCACGTCTGCCACGTATCGACGAAAGAGAGCGTGGAGATAATCAGGCGCGCGAAAGCCAGGGGCGTGAACGTCAGCTGCGAGACAGCACCGCACTATCTGGTGCTCTGCGAGGACGACCTGCAGGAGGACGGACGTTTCAAGATGAACCCGCCCCTCCGCAGCGCAGAAGACCGCTCCGCGCTCATAGAAGGCATACTTGACGGAACCATAGATATGATTGCAACCGACCACGCGCCCCACAGCATCGAGGAGAAATCGAGGGGGCTCGAAGGCAGCGCAATGGGCGTCGTGGGCCTTGAAACGGCCTTCCCGATAATGTACACGGAGTTCGTCAGGAAAGGCATACTGCCGCTTGAGAAGCTTCTGGAGCTGATGGCGTACGCGCCGCGCCGGCGTTTCCGTCTCGGGGAAAGCGGAGCCACGGCGGAATTCGACGTGGACACTCCATACATCGTCGACCCCTCGGACTTCAGGACCAAGGGGCGCAGCACACCGTTCGAAGGACGCGAAGTGTACGGAAGATGCCTCAAGACCGTCGCCAGGGGAAAAACCCTGTGGCACTCTACTTTTTGATAACCGATGATGGATACCCGAACGAAAAAAGGGCTCGTAGCCATAAGCCCGCTGATAGTTTTCCTGGCATTCTTCGCTTTCTGTGCCTGGTTGGGGAAAGGCTTCGACGCCGTTCCCCTGATAGTGGCGTTCCTGGTTGCAACGGTTGTCGCCGTTGCAACGACCAGTGGCTTGAGCCTGTCCGAGAGGGTGCACGTGTTCGTGCGCAGCGCCGGCACTAACAACATATTGTTCATCATTCTCATCTTTATCTGCGCAGGCGCGTTCGCCAGCAGCGCAAAAGCGATGGGCTGCATTGACGCGACGGTGTACGCCGTACTTTCCCTGCTCCCTGAAAGATACATCTTCGTCAGCATCTTCCTGACAGGCTGCATCATATCGATGGCCACAGGGTCCGGTATCGGATCGATCGTGGCGCTCGGCCCCATAGCCGTCGGCATATCACACGCCATAGGCGGGAATATGGAGATGCTCTGCGCCATAGTGGTCTGTGGCGCGATGTTCGGCGACAATCTCTCGTTCATTTCCGACACTACGGTCATAGCCACCTCAACACAGGGCTGCGAACTCAGGGACAAGTTCAAGGCTAATCTCTGGATAGCGCTGCCGGCAAGCATCTGTACCATAATACTGCTCATCTGGCTGGGCAGGGACCTTCCTGAAGTCAGCGTTCCTTCGGACGCCCAGTGGATAAGGGTTTTGCCCTACATTCTGATCATAGCGCTGTCGGTACTGGGCGTGGACGTACTCGTCCTGCTGCTCTGCGGCGCCCTGCTCTGCGGCATTATGGGAATGCTGCTGGGCGATTTCAATTTCATCGGGTGGATACAGGCAATCAACACAGGCATAGAAAGTATGGGGGCGCTTACGATTATGGTCATCCTCGCGGCCGGACTGATGGGGCTCGTGACCCACAACGGCGGCACGGAGTTCATTATCAGGATCTGTACCCGGTTCGTCCACTCGCGCCTTAGCGCCGAAGTATGCATAGCCGTACTGACAGGGCTCATCTGTTTATGCACGGCCAACAACACGATCGCGATAATGACCGTGTCCACAATCGTCAAGGAACTGAGCACGAAATTCGGGATCGACCCCAGAAAGGCGGCGGCGCTTATGGACACCAGTTCCTGCATAGTTCAGGAACTCATACCCTACAGTATGCATCTCCTCGCCGCAGCCGCATTCGCAGGGATATCGGCGGCTTCGCTGATCCCCCACGTTTACTACTGCTATCTGCTGCTGCTCTTTATGATCGTGGCTATAATCTTCAACCTGCCGCGTTTCAAAAAAGCGGCCTGATTACTCGGAAGTATAGTTGTCGAAGTAGCCCTGGACAAGGACTACGGGCGTTCCCTTGTCGCCCGAACCCGAAGTGAGGTCGCAGAGCGAGCCTATCAGATCGGTCAGCTGGCGCGGTGTGGTGCCTTCGGAGACCATATTCCCCTTGAGGTTTCCGTCCTTCTCCTTAATGGACGCGGAGATAGCCTCTTTCAGCGCCTCTCCGTTCAAGGAAGCGAAATCATTGTCTGCCAGGTATTTGAGTTTCAGCTCGTTCGGAGTGCCGCGAAGGCCGTCGGTGTAGGCAGGGGAAACGACAGGGTCGGCGAGCTCCCAGATCTTGCCCTGGGGGTCCTTGAATGCCCCGTCTCCGTACACCATCACCTCGACGTGCTTTCCGGTCGCTTCGAGTATGCGTTTCTGGACGTCGAGCACGAGGGGCCGGCAGTCGCGCGGGAAGAGCTTCACCGTGTCCTCGGTGGCCTTGTTGGAGCCGAGGAGCCCGTAGTTCTCGTTGTAGCCGCTGCCGTCCACGGGTGCTGTCAGGATGTCGTCCAATCCCAGCACTACGCGCGCTCCCGCTTCTCTGAGTATGCGCTTCGTGCGCTTGCGTGTGTGGATGTCGCAGGTTATGACCGTATCCGTGTAGTCGAGTATGGTCTTCGGGCGGTTGGCGAAGATTATCTCCACCTCGGCGCCGCAGCCGCGTATGAGCTCGGCATAGTATGCGACGTAGTCGACTCCCGTGAATTCGTGGACCGAGTAGCCGAAAAGCTCGCGGTAGCGCTCGAGCGTGAGGACGTCGGAATAGGGGTTGACGCCCGCCTCGTCCACCTTGTCGAGGAACACGAGTGCGTTCCCGACCTCATCGGACGGGGAGCTGAGCATCAGCACCACCTTGTGGCAGCCCTTCGCTATACCGCGCAGGCAGATCGCGAAACGGTTGCGTGACAGGATGGGGAAGATGACGCCCACGGTATCGCCACCGGTCTTCCTGCGCACGTCGGAGGCAATCGCATCGACGGACGCATAGTTGCCCTGCGCACGGGCCACGATGGACTCGGTCATCGCAATGACGTCCCTGTCCCTGAGGGCGAAACCCTCATCCGCAGCCGCATCGAGCACGCTGGAAGTGATTATTTCGGATAGATTGTCGCCCTGACGGATTATCGGGCAACGGATACCGCGGGAGATGGTCCCGACTCTTCTTTCGCTGTTTTTCATTTTATCAGGCGCCAAAGTCCTGACTTTGGCATACAAATTTATAGTAATCATCGCGAAAATTCAAGAAATAACGGATTAAATTTATATCTTGCAAAAAATTGGAATCTATGCTTGAAGAAGCGGTAAAAATAGCGAATGAAGTCCTCAGGGACGAGACAAGGAGCGACGGAACCCCCTTTCTCGGTCACGTCGAGGCAGTTGCGGCGATAGTCAGGGATGAAATCGGACTCGGAGAGGAGTGCGAGGCTGCGGTCTATCTCCACGAAGCGACCCGCAAGCATCCCGAGATTCCGCTCGGCGCCTTCCCGGAAGACGTGCGCGTGCTGGTGGACGGTCTCAACCGCATCTCCACCATACGCCCCAAGGACACTCGTCTCGAGGCAGAGAACTACAAGAAGCTCATAGTCCAGTATTCGAAGGACCCGAGGGTGACAGTGCTGAAGATCGCCGACAGGCTGGAGGTAATGCGCAGTCTGGGCATCTTCCCGAAATCCTCCAGGGAACAGAAGCTGCTCGAGACGCTGATGCTCTACATCCCCCTCGCCCACCAGCTCGGCCTGTACAACATAAAAGGAGAACTGGAGAACATCTGGTTCCGCTATTCCGAGCCGGAGCAGTACCGCCTGATAACGAACAAGCTGAAGGCCACGGAGAGGGACAGGGAAAGGCTCACGCAGGAGTTCGTAAGGCCTCTTGAGAAGCGCCTGACCGACGAGGGCATACGCTACAAGCTGAAGGCAAGGACAAAGGCCGCATACTCCATCTATAAGAAGATGCAGGTCCAGAAAGTGCCTTTCGAGGGCGTATATGACGTTTTTGCGATACGCTTCATCATAGAATGCGAGCCAGACCCGAAGCTGGAGAAGGACCTCTGCTGGAAGGTGTTCTCCTACGTGACGGAGGAATACGAGAGCGACACGGCTCGCCTGCGCGACTGGCTGACCAACCCCAAGCCCAACGGCTACGAGTCCCTCCACATCACCGTCCACAACAAGCAGGGCAACGCGCTCGAGGTGCAGATCCGCACCAAGCGTATGGACGACGAGGCCGAGAACGGGGCCGCCGCCCACTGGTCCTACAAGGGTATTCGCCACGAGGAGAACCTGGACCGCTGGCTGAAATCGGTGCGCTACAATCTCGAACACCCTTATGATATGAAGGCCGAGGACCTGCCCCAGCCGCCATCGGGCGAGATATTCGTGTTCACGCCCACCGGCGAGCTGCGCATCCTCTCCGAGGGTGCCTCAGTCCTCGATTTCGCTTTCAACATCCATTCCGGCATAGGCTGCCGCTGCACCGGAGGCAAGGTGAACGGGAGGCCCGTCCAGATACGCGAGAAGCTGAAGACCGGCGACGTGGTCGAAATCCTGACTTCGAAAAGCCAGAAGCCCGGACGCGACTGGCTGAACTGGGTGACGACCTCCAAGGCCAGGACGAAGATCAAGCAGGAACTCGAGGCCGAGGAAAGGAAGGCGGCCGCCAACGGACGCGAGCTGCTCGAGCGCAGGCTGAAGAACTGGAAGCTGGAATTCCCGACCGAGATGCAGCAGGAGTTCATGAAGGAGCGCAAATACAGCTCGATCATCAACTTCCTCGGCGACCTCGGGCGTGGCGAAATAGACATCAACGACATCAAGGAATACATCCTCGGCAGCGAGGAGAGACAACAGGAACGCATTGCGGCAGCAGCGGCGGAAGAGGAGGAAAAAGCCTCGAGACGCAGCTACAGCGCCGGAAGCGATGACATCCTGGTCATCAATGCCAAGGACGTGAAGGGACTGGTTTACAAGATGGCGGCCTGCTGCCATCCGGTATTCGGAGACGACGTGTTCGGTTTCGTGACACGCACCGACGGGATCAAGATCCACAGGATGTCCTGTCCGAACGCAGCGAGGCTGATGGAGAAATACCCCTACAGGATACAGAGAGTGGCCTGGCAGGAGAGCTCGTCCGTCGGCAGTTTCCAGGTGTCGCTGATGGTGACGGCCGATATGGAACATTCCGTCATCGCGGACATAATGAACGTGATAAACCAGTTCAAGGTATCGATAAGGGCATTCAACGTGAACGAGAATTCCCGCAGCTCCACCTTCGAGATAAGCATCAGGCTTCTCGTTCCCTCCAACCTCGAGCTCGACAAGGTCGTATCCCAGGTCAGCGCGCTCCATCACGTCCAGAAACTGCGGAGGCAGTAAATCAGGAGGCAGAGCCTTTTTAGGGGATTCCGCTACGCTCCATCCCGGCCTCCGCGGGGCGCTCTGAGGAGCGCCAGGCATTCAAGGGGTGACCGGTTCTGGTTTTCAGAGGGTTTTATAGACACGAAGCCTGTCTTCTGTTATTTTCAGAGAGAATCAGGCAGAAACACTCTGATTTTATTAATTTAATGCCGAAATCAGAGAGAAATGGCCTTAAATGCTCTGAAAAGCATCGCTTACTGTAAACATTCGCGCTGCTTTTGACCCGCTTGCGACACTTCGGCTTCGCAGCTGCTCCGGAGGACCTTGTTTAGATCTGTGCGTCAAAACGCCCTTCTGACGCACAAAGTTATCTTGGTGTCGGATGCCAGACAATTTTTATTCCAGGTTGCTGATGTAGTCACAGATGTAAATATTTTGTTATCTTTGTAGGGATGTACATTGAGAAACATACCGCTGTATCTCTCCTGAATTCTGTTCTGGGGGGGGGATATATTTGTAAATCAACTAATTACATAAATTAATATCAGGCTGCGCCTTTATTGGGCGTGGCCTTTTGTGCTTTTATTAAAATAACCAATAATGAAGAACTAC
>JAKSKA010000003.1 GCA_024401915.1 Bacteroidales bacterium | reverse complement strand
TATTTTAATTGTTAAACTTATATAAACCGTCCACAACTTTTAGTGGACATTACTGGTAGGTTTGGATTATTATACGTTCTATGATTTGAAGTTGAGTAATATCAATGTCACCTCTGGAAGTGTTCTCACGGTATGGCTTGCATTACTCCCCACATCGAGCATCAAGGATAAATCGCTTGACGTAAAATTATACGGAGTCAAGACTTTTGCAAAAACGTCAATTTCCATTTCAAATGAGTTCAAGGCCGGCTGTGCGTATTCTTATTCCTGCGCGCCAGCAATAGTGGAGGGTCCCGAATATGTTGACCTCGGTCTTAGCGCGAATTGGGCGGCCTGGAACCTCGGCGCAACAAAGCCTGAGGAGTACGGTGGCTATTACCAGTGGGCAGGTTTAGAGGACGTCACAAGTACAAGCATTAATCTTGGCTGGAGCAATTGTCCTTATCATACCGGCTCAAGCGCACTCTACGGTTGGACCAAATATGTTCCCAGCGGGAAGTCTTCTTATTGGTCGGGTGCGGGCAATCCCGACAACAAGACAATCCTTGAAACAGAAGATGACGTCGTGCAAGTCACGCTCGGCGACAATTGGCGTATGCCGAATAAAGCCCTGTGGAATGAATTGAGATACAATTGTACATGGGAATGGACCTGGGATTACAACGGGACACAAGTCAAAGGCTATGTCGTCACCAGCAATGAGCCTGGATATATTGACAAGTCAATCTTTCTGCCTGCTGCCGGTTATCGGGATGGTGGTAGCCTGTACGATGTCGGTTCAAGTGGCTTCTATTGGTCTTCCGCTCTCGAGGGCTACCCTTACAGCGCGTACAACGAGGGCTTCTATTATGGCGGTAGATTTAGTGGACTTGGTTACCGCTATTATGGTCTATCAGTTCGTCCTGTCTGGCTTCGTATGTCCACTCATAAACATTCATTAACAAAGATTAACGGTCAGACTCCTACTTTTACATCTTCTGGTTGGAAAGATTATTATCAGTGTACCGACCCTGTCTGCGGCCTGTATTTCGAGGATGCAGATAGGTTCAGCTCACTGATTGGCGATGAGTATGCTCTCGCTGCTTGGAAATCGGTTGGCGGAAGAGGATATCTCGCTCCAATAACGGAAATCGTTGACCTTGGCCTAAGCGTGAAATGGCGTACCTGCAACCTCGGTGCGACCAAGCCCGAGGAGTACGGCGGCCATTACCAGTGGGCAGGGACAAAGGACGTGACAGACAAGAACATTTATCTTGACTGTAGCAATTGTCCTTATCATACCGGCTCAAGCGAATACTACGGCTGGACCAAGTACATCCCTAGCGGACAATCTTCTTATTGGTCAGGTACCGGTAGCCCCGACAATAAGACAACCCTCGATCTGGAGGATGACGTTGCTCACGTCACTCTCGGTGGCGATTGGCGTATGCCGACATATGACGAGTGGACTGAGTTGAGAAACAATTGCACTTGGGAATGGACCAATGATTACAATGGAACAGGAATAAAAGGCCAAATCGTCACCAGCAACAAGTCCGGTTATACGGACAAGTCAATCTTTCTGCCTGTTGCCGGTTTTCGGGACGACGACGACCTGTACGGTTCGTACGGCTACGGCTACTATTGGTCTTCCTCTCTCCCTACGGACTACCCTTACTACGCGTACTACGTGCGCTTCTATTCGGTCGGCGTGGACACGAACTACAGCTGCCGCTACTACGGTCTGTCTGTCCGTCCTGTCCAAGAATAATATTAAAGGGCGGCTTTAGCCGTCCGCTGTAGCGAAGCGTCCAATTGAGGGGGATGCAAGGCCTTGGCCTTGCATCCCCCTCCACTTGGGCGAAGCCCCGCGGAGGTTGGCGGAATCCTTTCGGCCTTGCGGAACATGTCCAGACTGACTCGTCACGTCTCAGAATAAAAAGAATTATGCAGCTGGACGAGTTATACCGGAAAGGTAAATTCCAATGTCTTTTGTTTCCAGAAATGCTGTCTATTTGAAAATGATTCTGTCGGCAAGCTGAAGGAAGTAGTCGTTGGACCAGATATCGAGCTCTCGCCTGTCAATGATGAACGGCTCCACAATGAATGCTTGATGTACCCTTGATAAGTGTATTTATAAAATCACCTTGCAAAAATAGTGGTATTTTGTACAGCAAACAAATATTTTCATTTGTTTCTGTACCGACTACCGCTATTTTCTGATCCGCATATAAAAAATTGGAATCACTCCTTTTTTCAACGGATTACGCCAGAGCAAACTTCATACACGATATCCCGAGTTTCCCTTCTATATCCGCAACGCTCTTGAAGGAAAAATTGGTATTGCCGGAAAGGATGCGGCTGACATATTGAGGAGACACTCCGAGTTTGGACGCTACATCCGAACGGCTCAGTCCATTCTCTTGCATATAGTCAACAATAGACATCGCGACGCCACGTGACCATTTAAGCCACACCTCATTCTCCCGACGCCATTTGGCATCTTCTGTAAAGGTTGAAGGCGTCTCACTCTGATGAGCCTCCAGGAATTTCAATGTCTTTTGTTTCATATTTATCTCTCCTCAAATAAATCTACAAAGCTATCCTGATCAAATACTCCATTTTGCTTCAGAAAATCACGACAAGCATTCAACTTATCTAGTTCCTTTTGAGTATGTTCCCGTTCCTGCATAGTCGCCGTCAGTTTAATCGCGCCTCCTGTTACAACATAAACATTCGGCTCCATTCGTATAGCATAAACCCGTAGCCAACTTGGGTGCTGAGGCCGATTCCAATTCCTTGCTTTCTCGCGCGTCAACTCATGTGCCCTGTTGTCCGCGAGACTGAGCGGATGGAACAACCCGTCCAGTTCTTCCGTATATGGAAAGTCTAAAATACACTGTTCCAAATCACTGGCATCTTCCATTGTATCCCTAATAGCATCGCTGACTTTTTCAATTCTAAAAAAGTGTTTCAGATCATCCTGGTTTGCAAAGAAAAAATCAAGTAAATAATTAAAATCACACCATTGCCTAAATAGGAGCGAAAGCTCATCAGTGTCCTTTCCTTCTTCTTTAACTGCCCATAAATGATTACTTCCTGGGATACTTCGAACAAACTTCACAATAAATTTCAATACAAAGGTAAAACAAACAATTAAATTTCGCAACTTATAAGTTGCGGGATTCGTACACACGCGAGTGACTGGCGTGTGTACGAATCCCTATTCCAGAGCAAATGTTACGCGGACGTCTCCGAAGCGGCCGCCGACGATGTCTTCGGACTGAAAGAAGCTGGCGGCGAGCTGGCCGCGCCACACGATGTCGTCCTTTTCATTATAAGGTATGTTTATGTCGAACCCGTAGGCTTTGGAGTTGACCTTGACGGTTGCCTGGCACTTCCATTCAGTCCGGCTGCCCCCGTCGTCCTCAATCATCAGGAAGGCCAGCTTGTCCATCTGGCTGGTGAAGTCGCTGACCATAACCGCGTCGAGCGGGATCTCCACGCCGAGGTACTGGCGCTTGACCACTATCATAAAGTCGGTCAGCGATGGGGAGAACTGCTTCAGGTCCTCGTCCGTAGTTCCCTTGAAGCCGCTTGCGGAACCGCACTTGATAAAGAACTCCGAGGCCCCGCCGAACCAGGAATCGTAGTTGCGAAGCATCGTGATGGACTTCAGGAGCAGGGTCCTGCCCATTGATTTCAATCCGTCCTTCGAGGACTTGAAATTTAGCGGGACGACCATCTCCATAGGGGTGAAGGCGGAATCGTCATTGTTGTTGATCACCCACACGGGACGGCTGCGGGCTATGTTTTCGTCCACATAAACCGAATCCACGATGCGCGCACCTTCGTCGTCGAAACAGATCTCATAGCCGAAATTGGATTCCGCCCCGTAACCGGGGTCGAAGGTGATAATGGGATAGCTTTCCCCGTCCCATTTGTCGGAATAAGGGGTATATATCTGGAAATCCGTCTCCTTGAGCCTTCTCAAGCATTCCTGCGCCCCGGCGCTTCCGCCCTTGGTGAATGACTTCGGGTTGCGCTCGAAGTACTCCTCGAAGAGGTCCTTCAAAGGGGTTTTGTACTTCAGTGCGCGGAGCGAGGCCCTTTCAGGATCGTCCCCGACACCGGAACCGGGCGAGGTAAGGAGGTCTGACAGGGTATATTCCTCATCATAACCGTTGACGGATGACGAGGAGGAGGCGTCATACACCTCCTGGAGCTGATCCGGACCCAGGGGGAGGCTGGAGAGGATTTTTGCTACCTCCCCGAGGGTGAAGTCGTCCGAGGGCGGCTCGAAATCCGGAAGAGTGTTTTCGAATTCGCTGCAGGAAAAGCAGACTGCGCATAAAAGAAGCAAGACCGTAATCCGTTTCATATTCCATCATTTTTCTCTTCGCAAAGTGACGGAAAAAGAGCCGTTTTTTACGATTTTAAACGGCTAAGTTGAGAAAATGGCCTCCTGGCTGTTCAGATTGCCTTTTTCCGGAAACTGATGAAACGCTTTTTCCCGAAATAGTCGCAGATTTCGCAGACGTTTTCAAAACGGCTGCCGCTGAAAAGGGCCGCGGTCTCTGCTGAAAGCGCTTCGTTTATCTCCACGACGCCCTTTCCCCCGGGCCTCAACAGCCTGCCTGCGATACCGGCTATAGCCTTGTAGAACAACAACGGGTCGTTGTCGGGGACGAACAGGGCAAGGCCCGGCTCATAGTCCAGGACATTGCTCCTCATTGCCTGCTTCTCGCTTTCCATAACATAAGGCGGATTGCTCGTGATAAGGTCGAAAGGCCCCTGTGGCAAGCCGTCAGCCCCTTCCAGCACGTCTGCCTTGAGAAAGACCGGCCTTCCTGCTGCGCCGCCCATCTGGCTTTCCGCCATCTCGAGCGCAGCGTCGGAGATATCCACTCCCGTGACTGCGGCGTCCCCGGCCTCGAGGGCGATGGACCACGCTATGCAGCCGCTTCCGGTACAGAGGTCGAGCACCGCCGCTCCGGAGCCAAGCCCCTCCAGGGCCAGGTCGACGAGCTGCTGCGTTTCCGGACGCGGGATGAGCACGGACGGGCCGACCTTGAACTTGCGGTCCCGGAACCAGGCATAACCGAGCACATACTGTATGGGTTCGCCCTTCCGGAGCCTTTCCATATCGGCCTGCAGCCCTTCCAGCGCCCCTGAAGGCACTTCACGCTGCGGCTCTATGATATGGGTATAGCTTTCGACGCCCAGCCTTTCGTGGCAGAGCATCAAAACCAAACCCCTCGCTTCCGGCGAAGGGTAAAGTTCCTCGAGGGCTTCGGTGCCCTCTCTTATGAATGCTGAAAGGAGCACTATGCGTTCTCTATGATGCAGCTGAGGAAGTCGCTCATCTCGATGCCGGCGGTGCGCACCATCTTCGGGACGAGAGACGCTCCCGTCATTCCGGGTATGGTGTTCACCTCAAGGAAATAGAGGCCGTCCTCCGCGAGGATGTAGTCCATCCTCACGACGCCGCTGCAGCCGAGGCAGGAATAGAGTTCCGCTGTCGTCTTCTGCACGAGCGCCGTCTCCTCTGCGGAAACGGGAGCGGGGCAGATTTCGCTGCTGTGGCCGTTATATTTGGCATCATAGTCGAAATATTCGTTCTCGGTGACTATCTCGACGAGGGGCAGCGTCCTGACTTCCTTGCCGTCGAAATAGGCCGCACAGGTGAGCTCGCGGCCGACAATGCCCTGCTCCACGAGCACACCGGGACATTCCGAGAACGCGTATTTCACTGCGGACAGCAGGTCTTCCGCCTTCGCCACCTTGGTCACGCCGAAGCTCGAGCCGCCCTGGGTGGGCTTCACGAACACCGGGAACTTGAGCGTGGAGGCCACCCTCTCCTCGAAGCGGTTGAGATCCATTCCCTGGCGCACGAAGGCATCGGGAGCACACTTCACTATTCCCTGCTCGCGTATATAGCACTTGCAGGCGAACTTGTCGAAGGCAACGGTGCTCACATAGGCCGAGCAGCTGCTGAAAGGCACGCCGACCATCTCGAGATAGCCCTGCATAAGTCCGTTCTCACCCGGAGCGCCGTGCTGCATTATATATGCGAAATCGAACTTCACGTTCTCTCCGAGCACGTTTACGGAAAAATCGTCCTTGTTGATCTCCGGCTGCGCCTCCTCGGGGAAAGCAACCCTCATCGCGTTCTTCTTGCGATAGGCGACAAGGCGCCACTTGCCGAAACGGGCCAGAATCTCGTAAACGTCATATTTTGTGGTATCTATGCACGATGCCGTGTATTCTCCGCTGCGGCACGCCACTTCCCACTCGGAAGAGTCGCTGCCATAGATCACTGCGATTTTGCTGTATTTTGCCATATCAGTTGAAATAATATTCTTCTTCCGTTGCCTGCTGCTCCGACTTGATCTCGCCCTCATATCCTTCAGGATAACCGCCGAGGAACTCCCCGGAATCCTCGCAGTCAAGGTTCACCGTCACTCCCGGAGGGGCGATGAAAGCGTCGTTTTCCGTGAAGCCGAGCGTTCCGTCCTCCATACACTTCTTCATCCAGATGCCCCAGATGGGCAGCGCCATATTCGAACCGCTGCCGAGGGCAAGGGAGTTGAAGTGGGTCTGGCGGTCCTCTCCGCCGACCCAGACGCCCGCCGTGATGTTCGGCGTGTAGCCTATGAACCAGCCGTCGGAGTTGTCGTTGGTGGTTCCGGTCTTGCCTGCGATATCGCCCTTCAGGGCATATCTCGTGCGGAGGCGAACGCCGGTTCCTTCGTTGATCACGCCCTTCATCAGGTTGATCATAAGGTAGGCGGTGGATGCGGGGATGGCATCGCGGCGGCGGGGCGTGTTCTCCACGATCACGTTACCCCTGTTGTCCTCGATGCGGGTGATATACATCGGGGTGATGTAGACGCCGTTCGAGGGGAAGGTATTGTATGCCGCCACCATATCGAAGATCGCGATGTCGGCAGGGCCTACGCAAAGCGAATAGACAGGGTCGATGTGGGTGCGTATGCCCATCTGGTGGATGGTCCTGACAAGGTCCTCGGGTCCGAGCTGCTTCATCAGGAAGGCAGAGATATTGTTGGAGCTGTGGGCAAGGCCCCATTTCAGGGTTACGATTTCACCTATCATCGTGGGCGAATCCGTACTTCTCGGTGTCCAGGTCGTGCTGTCGGCGAGGATGAAGGTCTGTGGCAGGTTCACCACCTGGTCGCAGGGGCTCATTCCCGACTGCATAGCCAGGGTATAAAGGAAGGGCTTGATCGTGGAGCCGACCTGACGGCGTCCCTGACGCACGTTGTCATATTTGAAGTAACGGTAGTTCGGCCCGCCGACGTATGCCTTCACGTGGCCCGTTCCCGGCTCCATCGCGACGAATCCCGTCCTGAGCATCGACTTGTAATACTTTATCGAGTCGTCCGGGGTCATCGTCGTGTCGAGATAGCCGCGGGAGTTCCAGGAGAACACACGCATCTTCACGGGCTTGGAGAACTGGGCGAGGATTTCCTTCTCGTCAAGGCCGGCCTTGCGTCCCAGACGCCAGCGGTCGCTCCACTTGCGGGCCTGGTTCATAAGCAGGTTGACGGTTGCCTTGTCCACGTCGCTGGCAAAGGGCATATTCCTGTTCCACTTCTGCTCGGCGGTGAAGCTCTTCTGGAGAGTCTTTCCGAGGTGCTCCGCAACGGCCTCCTCCGCATACTTCTGCATACGGTAGTTGATGGTGGTATAGATACGCAGCCCGTCCCGGTCTATGTCATATTTCTCGCCGTTGGCTTTCTTGTACTTGTTGAGGAACCCGAAAACGGGGTCATCACGCCAGCGGAGCGAGTCCGCGGTGTAGTCCTCTGCCGTAGCGTATGATGAGCGCTTGGGCTTTTTCGCATTGAAGTCCCTGCGCAGCATATCCCTGAAATAGGGGGCAAGACCGGCGTTGTGGTCCTGGACCTGATAGTTGAGGGTTATGGGAATCTGCTGGATGGAGTCACGCTGGGCGGGGGTGAGGTATTTCGCCTTTGCCATCTGCCCGATCACGAAGTTGCGGCGCGCGAGCGCCTGGTCGGGATGGAGGGCGGGATTGTAGCGCGTGGGCTTGTTGACCATACCGACAAGCATCGCGCTCTCCTCGACCGTGAGGTCGGAAGGCTGTTTGGCGAAGAAGGTCTCCGACGCGGACTTGATACCGTACGCACCGCTGCCGAAGAAGATCGAATTGAGGTACATATCCACAATCTCGTCCTTGGTATAGTCGCGCTCCAGCTTGACTGCGGTAATCCATTCCTTGAGCTTGGTCCACACCATCACGACCTTCGACCAGCCCGGAATGCGGCTCTTGCTCTCGACGCGGGGGTAGAGCGTCTTCGCAAGCTGCTGGGTTATCGTGCTTCCTCCACCCTGGCTGGAATCGTGAAGCAGCAGCGTCTTCACCAGCACGCGGCCGAGGCCTTTCATATCTACGCCGGAATGGCGGTAGAAACGCACGTCCTCGGTTGCAACTGCAGCCTGGACCAGATAGGGGGACAGCTCGTCGTAGGGAACGTAGGTGCGGTTCTCAATATGGAATGTCGTCAGCACCTCGCCGTCTTCCGCTATGATGAGCGTGGCGAGCTTGTTATCGGGATGTTCCAGTTCCTCGAAGGACGGTATCCTGGCGAACACACCCACAAGAAGGAGGAGGAAGAGGACCAGTGCGAACGGAGTGCACACTATGATCCAGAACCATTTTGTCAGAGTCTTGCGTGTATTATCTTTCATCGGGACCTAAGTCATTTTTTTGCCGTGATATAATCACGGCGGCAAATAGCGTCCGCAAAATTAACGATTAAATTTTGAAAATTACCGAGTTTCTGTTTTTCTTTGCAGAACGAAATGAGAAAATCGACTATGAAGGGCAATCTAGTTATAGTGGAATCGCCTACCAAGGCGAGGACCATCCAGAAATATCTTGGAGAGGATTTCATCGTCAAGGCCAGCCACGGCCATATCCGCGACCTGGACGAAAAGACCCTCAGCATAGACATAAACAACGGTTTTACACCCAATTATGTCATCCCCGCCGGAAAAAAGCGCATCGTCTCCGACCTGAAGGCGGCTGCACAGAAAGCCGAAACGGTATGGCTCGCTTCCGATGAAGACCGCGAGGGAGAGGCCATTTCCTGGCACCTTGTCGAGACCCTCGGCCTCGACCCTTCGCGGACCAAACGCATCGCATTCCACGAGATTACGAAAAATGCGATACTCGAGGCAATAAAGAAGCCCCGCAACATCGATATGGCGCTCGTGGACGCACAGCAGGCACGCCGCGTCCTGGACCGCCTCGTGGGCTTCGAGCTCTCCCCCATACTCTGGCGCAAGATACAGAGGGGCCTGTCCGCAGGCCGTGTCCAGTCCGTCGCCCTGAGGCTCGTGGTGGACAGGGAGCGTGAGATACTCGGCTTCGAATCAACACCTTATTACAAGGTGGACGGCATTTTCAAGACCGCCGGCGGCAAGGTCAAGGGCACGCTCGACACCCGCTTCATCTCCCTCGAGGAGGCACGCGCGTTCCTGGAGGACAGCATCGGAGCGAACTACACCGTGGACTCCATCGACAAGAAGGAAGGCACACGCTACCCCGCCGCCCCCTTCACGACCTCGACGCTCCAGCAGGAAGCGGCAGCGAAGCTCCATTTCCCCGTTTCCGTAACGATGAGGGTGGCGCAGAGCCTTTACGAGCGCGGTCTCATCACCTATATGCGTACCGACTCGACGAACCTTTCGTCCCTGGCCATCGGCACGTCCGAGAAATTCATCATCGCCAATTACGGAAAGGAATACAGCCATCCCAGGCAGTACAAGACCAAGTCCAAGGGCGCACAGGAAGCGCACGAAGCGATACGTCCGACCTTCATCGAGAACACTGAGATAGAGGGCACGGCACAGGAGAAGAAGCTCTACCAGCTGATATGGAAGCGCACGGTCGCATCCCAGATGGCCGAGGCCTCGGTTATGAACACCACCGTCAAGCTCGCTTCCGACAAGCGCAGCGAGAAATACGAGATCCAGTCCACGCAGGTGCTCTTCGACGGCTTCCTCAAGCTCTATATCGAGACGGAGGACGAAGAGGATGAGAACGCCACCGAAGCCATACTTCCCGAGATCAAGATCGGCGAAAAACTGACCGCGGAGACCATAGAAGCGGCCTGCAAGTTCACCCAGCCGCCTCTGCGCTATTCGGAGCGCACGCTGGTGAAGAAGCTCGAGGAACTCGGCATCGGCAGACCTTCGACCTACGCGCCGACCATCTCCACCCTGACCACCGGGCGCGGCTACATAGTCAAGGGTGACCGTGACGGAGAGAAGAGGGAGGTTACAAACCTGAAGCTGGAAGGCTCAAGGATAAGCAGTTCATCCCACAGTGAGACGATTGGTGCGGAAAAAGGCAAGCTCCTCCCCCAGGAGATAGGCATCATCGTCACCGACTATCTCGTCGAGAACTTCGCCAACATAATGGGATACGACTTCACGGCCGACGTCGAGCAGCGCTTCGACAGCATCGCCGACGGCAAGCTGGGATGGAACTCCGTAATCTCTGAATTCTACTCGCCCTTCCATTCGAAGGTGAACGACTCGCTCAGCGACAGGCAGTTCAGCCACGTCGAGAGAGTGATAGGAACGGCTCCGGACGGAGACCAGCTCATCGCGCGCTTCGGCCAGTACGGCCCCTATGTCCAGAAAGGCGACGGGGAAGGAAGGCAATGCGCAAGTCTCGCGAAGGGACAGCTCATCGAGAGCCTGACCGTTGAAGACGCCCTCAAGCTTTTCGAACTGCCCAGGACCGCAGGACAGATCGACGGCGTCGCCGTGGAGATAAAGAAAGGCAAATACGGCCCCTACATCAAGTACGGCGACAGCAACGTGTCCATCCCCAGAGGAAAGGACCCGCTCAAGATAAGCCTCGAGGAATGCCGTGAACTCATAAAGGCAACGAAAGAGAAGCCCGCGGTTTCGATAATCAGGGAATTCCCGGATTCAGGCATCTCCATCATCAACGGCAAGTTCGGCCCCTACCTTAAAAAGGACGGAAGCAACTACAAGATCCCCAAGGGAAGCGATCCCGAGGCCCTCGGCGAGAAGGACTGCATCGCGATCATCGAAAGCAGCGCCCCGACGGCGAGGAAGTTCAGGAAATTCACAAAAAAGAAATAAGGCGTGCCGAAGTTCGAACTTGACGACATAGACAGGAAGATCCTGTTCGAACTTGCCCAGGACGCAAGAAGGCCCTATATGGACATCGCCCGCTCCTGCGGTATCTCCGGAGCCGCCATCCACAAGAGGGTGGCGAAGCTGGAGGAGTCCGGTGTCATCACTGGGTCCAGGGTCAGCGTCAAGCCGAGCGCCATCGGTCTCGGAGTATGCGTCTTCATCAGCATCTCCCTGTCGGAGGCGGGGAAATATAAAGACGTTATCGAAAAGCTGAAAACGATACCTGAAATCGTTGAATGTCACTTCGTTACCGGCAAGTACGCTCTGCTTCTGAAAGCCTTCTGCCGGGATAACGATCACCTCATCAACATCCTTATCAAGACCATCCAGAATATCCCTTACATACAGTCCACGGAAACGATGATCTCCCTTGACTCCGCCTTCGAAAGGCAGGTCTGGGTCAAATCATTCGACCCGCGATAAGGGCTTCGGAGAGCTTCAGGTCCTCCGGGGTCGTGATTTTTATGTTGAACCTCTCGCCTTCACACCAGGCGAGGGGTTTTCCGCTTTTACGGAACACGGAGGCGTCGTCCGTGAACGAGACGTCGAATGCGGTGCAGTAGGCCTCCTTAAGGTCTTCGGAATGGAATATCTGCGGGGTCTGGGCGCCGAAAATGACGGACCTGTCCGGGTCCGGAACGTTTGAGGTGCGGAGCACGCCGTCCACATCGCGCTCGAGTGTCTTGAGAGTATCCGTGACAGGCCTTACGGGAATGAGGGCCGGAATATCCTCCATCCGTGAGAACATCCCGCGCAGGAATCCTATGCTCGCAAAGGGCCTCACTCCGTCCTGGATCGCCACGACCGCGCCGTCAGGCACTTTCCTCAACGCGTTCTGGACGGAATGGAAACGGGTGAGACCGCCCGCCACAAGGGTCTGCTTCACGTTGAAGGCGTTCTTCATACACAGCTCGTTCCATGTGGAGAAATGGTCCTTCGGAAGCACCACTATCACCTCCATTTCCGGAACGGCCTCAAGGAAACGTTCTATCGTACGCTGGAGTATGGGCTTGCCGTCGATTTCAAGAAACTGTTTCGGCACCTGCGCCCCCATCCTCACGCCGCTGCCACCTGCCGTGAACACTCCGTAAATTTTTCTTTCCATAGCGAAAAATCTTTCAGCAAAATTAACTAATTTTGTTTACTTTTGCATAAGTCTATAAAACAAGACCGATACCGATATGGCATTTTCATTCTTGAACCAGGAACTCGCGATCGACCTCGGCACTGCGAACACCATCATCTACCAGAACGGGCAGATAGTGCTTGACGAACCCAGTATCGTCGCAGTGGACAATATGACGCAGAAGTGCATTGCAATAGGCCAGAAGGCCAAGCTGATGCACGACAGGACCAATCCCGGAATCAGGACCATACGTCCTCTGCGCGACGGAGTGATTGCAGACTTCAACGCTGCGGAAATGATGATCCGCGGCTTCATAAAGCAGGTGAATAACCGCCGCAGCCGTCTTCTCACCCCCAACATCAAGATGGTTGTCGGCATCCCTTCGGGTTCTACCGAAGTCGAGATACGAGCCGTGCGCGACTCCTCGGAGCACGCAGGCGGCCGTGACGTGTATCTGATTTTCGAGCCTATGGCTTCTGCGCTCGGAATCGGCCTCGACGTCGAAGCGCCCCAGGGCAATATGGTCGTCGACATAGGCGGCGGCACCACCGAGATCGCAGTCATCTCGCTCGGCGGCCTCGTGCAGCAGGACAGCATACGTACGGCCGGTGACGTGTTCACGACCGACATCCAGCAGTACCTGCGTCAGCAGCACAACATCCGCGTCGGTGAAATCACCGCGGAGCAGATAAAGATTGCGGTCGGCGCCGTGATCCCGGACCTCGACGAAGAGGACCCGGAGCCCTGCGTGGTCCACGGCCCGAACTTTATGACGGCCCACCCCGTGGAGGCCCGCATCACCCATCAGGAAATCGCGCACTGCCTCGACAAGTCGGTGGCCAAGATCGAGACCTCGATCCTCCACGTGCTCGAGAACACCCCTCCTGAGCTGTACTCCGACATCGTGAAGAACGGCATCTGCCTCTCCGGCGCCGGCGCCCTGCTGCGCGGACTCGCACAACGCTGCACGGACAAGGTGAACATCCAGTTCCACGTCGCCGAGGATCCGCTCCACGCAGTGGCGAGAGGCACTTGCGACGCCCTGAAGCACACCGGACAATACTCATTCCTGATGCGCTGATGCAAAAGGAATCCGGACTCTGGAAATGGGCTTTGAACGCAGCAGTCTTCATTATTTTGGAGATTGCTGCGCTTGCTATGCTGAAGAGCAGTTCCACTCTCCAGAACATCTGGATAAACCGGTTTTCCCACAAGACCCTCGCTGTGCTCTGGGGGTCCGGAGAGACTGTACGCAACCACTTCAGGCTCGAAAAACAGAACCGCGAGCTCGCTGAGGAGAACTTCCGCCTCAACGAGGAGCTCAAGGCATACAGGGCCGCGGCGGACGCTGAAACCGAAAGGAATTCAGTGGTCAGCGACCGCAACTGGGGCTTCATCTCCATCCCGGCGACCGTGATAAAGATTAGCCGCAACTCATCCCACAACTACATCATCCTCAACAAGGGCAGCGAGGACGGGGTCAAGCCCCACAGCGGCATCATCGCCGACAAGGGCGTCGTGGGCACGGTCTGCGCGGTGGACGAGCACTACAGCTACGGGCTGACGATAATGAACACCAAGACGAGCATCAGCGCCAGGATAGGAAAGACGGGCATCGTCGCCCCGGTGGTGTGGGACGGTATCCACAGCAACCGCGGAATCCTGAAGGACATCCCTATGCACTGCAGCATAGAGCCCGGGGACACGGTGGTCACGAGCGGCTTCTCGTCCGTGTTCCCGCCCGACCTGCCGATTGGCGTCACAGGAGACACACACGTGGCCGACGGAGTAACCAACAACACCGACGTCATCTTCTTCCAGGATTTCTCCACGCTTCGCTATGTCACGATAGTGGAAAACCCGGAAAGGGGCAAGATAGAGAACCTTGAGAACAGCGAAGAGGAGGATTTGAGATGAACAGGCCCGGTTACTTCCTTATCTGCTGCATCCTCGTGGTTGCACAGGTACTGCTGAACAATTTCTTCAACTTCTCGCAGTACCTCGTGCTCTGCTACCTGCCCGCGATGATCCTTTTCCTGTCTGTCACGAAAGGGACCATATTCTCAACCGTGATGGCCTTCATCATAGGCTTCGCCGTCGATTTCTTCTCCGACGGGCAGCTCGGACTCACTACGGCGGCGCTGGTGCCGATAGGAATGGCCAGGGTGGGCATCGTCAGGCTGGTGTTCGGCCAGGAGGTGTTCGCCAGGGCCGAAAATATTTCCCTGGCAAGACAGGGTTCCGGCAAGGTGCTGCTCGGCATCATCTTCGCCACTGCGGCGTATCTCGTCATCTATCTGTGGCTTGACGGGGCCGGGACACGTCCGTTCTGGTTCAATCTCGTCAAGTTCGTGCTCTCGCTGCTGCTCAGCACGACTGTTTCCTTCTTCATCACGGGACTTTTGACTTACGAGGAGAGGGGCAGATGGAGATAAACAGGAAAAACAAGCTGCTGATCGGCCTGGGCGCCGCCGCCATCGTGCTCCTGATAAGGCTCTTTCACATTCAGGTCATCGATGACAAATACAAGCTCGACTCCGACAACAACTCGATGGTCAGGGAGGCAATCTATCCGCCCAGGGGCATCATATACGACCGCAACGGCCTGATTCTGGTGGGTAACACCACCTGCTACGACATCCTCGTGACGCCAAAGGAGGTCAAGCCCTTCGACACCCTCGCGCTGGCGGAGGCGCTGGACGTGGAGCCGGACTTCATCAGGAAGAAGATGAAGTGGTATTACGAACACCGGCGCCAGATAGGCTACCGCACAGAGGTCTTCCTCAAACAGGTGCCGGTAGAGACCTACGCCAAGTTCTCCGAAGAGCAATTCCGCTTCCCGGGCTTCAGATACCAGGTCAGGAATCTCAGGGAGCACCCCTTCAACGCAGGAGGCAACCTCCTGGGCTACATATCCGAAGTGAATGCCGACGATATGAAGAAGCACCCCGGGGAATACCGTTCCGGCGATTTCATCGGAAAGACGGGTCTTGAAGCCGTTAGGGAAAACGAACTCAGGGGCGAGAAGGGATACCACATCTTCCTCAGGGACTCACGCAACAGGGTGCAGGACTCCTATGCCGATGGTGCAATGGACACTCCGGCCGTCCCCGGGAAGGACATCGTGACAACCATCGACGCCCGCCTCCAGCAGTACGGTCAGACGCTTATGGAGGGCAAGATAGGGAGCATAATCGCACTGGAACCGTCCACCGGCGAGATCCTGTCAATGGTCTCCAGTCCGGGAATCAATGTCAACGTGCTTTCGAACATAGGCAAGTATTACGGGGAGATTTCTCGCAACAAACACAAGCCGATGTTCAACAGGACGGTCCAGGCGTCCTATCCTCCGGGTTCGGTATTCAAGCTGATAAACGGCCTGATCGGCCTTCAGGAGGGAGTTCTGCAGCCTTCGAACATGTACCCCTGCGACAAGGGATACACCTATGCGAAAGGCCACAAGCTTGGCTGCCACGCACACTCTTCCCCGCTGGCCTTCAAGGATGCGATTGCAACCTCCTGCAACGGTTACTTCTGCTATGTGTTGAAGAACATCCTCGAGAACAAGCAATACGACAACCTCCACGAGGCGTACGACAAATGGAGGGAGTACGTGCTCAGTTTCGGTTTCGGGCAGAAACTCGGCAGCGACTTCCCTTCGGAAAGGGGCGGGAACATCCCCACGTCGGCATACTACGACAAGATCTACCGCAGGTCCTGGCGTTTCCCGACCATCGTCTCCCTGTCCATCGGTCAGGGGGAAATCGGCGCCACACCGCTCCAGATTGCCAATCTTGCCGCAACTATGGCCAACCGCGGCTACTATTACATCCCACATATCGTGAAGGACTCACCGGGACTGGAGATTGATCCGAAATATCACGAAAAGCATTTCACTATGGTGGACCGTGCCCATTTCGAGACGGCTGTCGACGGTATGTATATGGCTGTCAACGGCGGCGGTTCCGCAGGCGGGACGGCGTTCGGAGCACAGATCCCCGGCATCGTGGTTTGCGGGAAGACGGGAACGGCGCAGAACCCCCACGGCAAGGACCACTCCGTTTTCATCTGCTTCGCTCCCCGCGAGAATCCCCGCATCGCCGTGGCCGCGTACGTCGAGAATGCGGGATTCGGAGCCGCCTGGGCGGTGCCCATCGCGTCCCTGATGGTCGAGAAATACCTCAACGGGAGCATCTGCGACGAAAGGAAGGACGTGGAGCAGAGGGTGTTGAACACAAGATTATATTGATATGCAGGATGTCAGGAACAGATCTTACGAGAGAGGCCTCAAGTCTTCAGTAGACTGGAGGCTGGTGGTCTGTTTCCTGCTGATAATGCTCTTCGGATGGGTGAACATCTATGCTGCCGTCCAGAGCGCCGAGCCTTCTTCCATCTTTGATTTTTCAGCGAACAGCGGCAAGCAGGCCGTCTGGATGGGAGGTGCGCTGCTGCTGGCGACCCTGATACTCTTCGTCGTGACTCCGAAAATCTGGGAGGCCCTCGCGCTGCCCGGCTACGGCATCGTGATCCTGCTGCTTTTTGCCGTCAGGTTCCTCGGCACCGAGCACAAGGGCTCCCTGTCCTGGTTCAGTTTCGGACCCATCAGTTTCCAGCCTGCCGAGATATCGAAGATCACGACATCGCTGTTCCTGGCGGCGGTTATGAGCCGTCAGAACTTCAAGCTCTCCGACAGGCGCGATTTCATCAAGGCGGCGCTCATCATCGCCCTGCCTATGCTGGCCATCATCTTCGAGAAGGAGACCGGCTCCGCACTGGTCTATGTGGGCTTTATGTTCGTCCTCTACCGGGAAGGGATGTCGGGATGGCTGATCACGATGGTCGGGATGGCCATACTGCTCTTCATTCTTCGGCTCACGACGAGCTGGTGGGTGGCGCTTTGCGTGCTGCTGGCGGTGTGCCTGCTGTTCCTGCTGCCGAGGCTGCGGCGCTTCAGGGTGCTCAGCCAGAGAAGGGAGGCGGTGCGCAACACGATTCTGGCCTTCTGCGCCGGTGCGGCCCTCATCCTGGCGACCGGCTTCATATTCAACAACGTGCTCCAGGACCACCAGCGCAAGCGCATCGAGGTGCTGCTCGGCATCGTCGACGACCCGCGCGGACTCGGCTACAACGTCCACCAGTCGATGATTGCGATAGGCTCGGGAGGGTTCAGCGGCAAGGGCTACCTGGGCGGCACGCAGACCACTTTCGGCTTCGTGCCCGAGCAGAGCACGGACTTCATCTTCTGCACCGTAGGCGAGGAATGGGGCTTCCTGGGCTGTCTGGCGGTGATAGTGCTCTACTCGCTGCTCATTTTCTGGATAGTGGAGGATGCGGACAAGGCGCGGGAGTCATTCACGAGGATTTACGGCTACTGCCTGGCTTCGTGCCTGTTCATGCACCTGTTCATCAATATAGGTATGACCATAGGGCTGATGCCCATCATCGGCATCCCGCTGCCGCTTTTCTCATACGGCGGCTCATCCCTCTGGGCGTTCACGGTGATGATATTCATCTTCATCGCCCTGAACCGTCAGGAGAACAAGTATTTCTGATTACCTGTTATAGCGCTTCTTGTAGGGCTCCAGGACCACTGTGTAGTAGTTGTGGACGATGTTGCTCCACGACGCGATGCAGTCTTCGGCGTTGGTGCCTATCTCATAGGTAAAGGGACCGGTGTACTTGCAGTCCTCTATCAGCACCTTGTACATCTCCGGCCAGTCGATGATGTCGTCGTTGCCGGCAGTGTAGATACCGTTCGAGTAGCCCGGCATCAGATGGCGGTCAACCGTGGTCTTGCCGTTTCCGTGCATATGGAGGGCGCAGACATTGGTGCCGAGACGGCGCAGATACTCGACTGAGGATACGCCGCCCGCGCCGCAGACCTGTCCGTGGGAGGAATCGTAGCAGACCTTCATCCCCGGAACCTGCGAACAGTAGTAGTTCATATATTCCGGAAGGGCGCACACGTTGACAGTCTGCGTGCCGGTGTTCTGGATATTCTCGATGCAGAAGACGGGATGGGTGCCGTCGCTGTATTTCATCTCCGAGCTCTGGCAATAGGTGTTCAGGGCCTTGAAACTCTCCACGCCGTTGTCCTTCGCGTTTTCAAAGTAGAAGCGCGGGTCCGTAGATTTGCGGCCTGGGCCGGTGGCGTGGACCATTAGGTTCACGGACTCGAAGGGCTTGACCCACTTGAGGATGCGCTTGGTGAGGTCGACGGCATCCTTGCGTACCTTGGCGTCGTAGTGGAAATACTCGAAGATGTCCTTGTCGTAGCTTCCGTCGGGGTCGGTGGCGGGAAGGTGGATATTCCATACGCGCACGCCGCAGTCGCTGACCACTTTCGCTATCTTGGCTATCTCTGCGCTTATCGTCGCATCATCCCAGTTCCTGCTCGAGAAGAAGGATGTGGAGAACGAGAGGTCCATATACGGTCCGGATCCGAGAACCTTGCCGTGGTTCTTCAGGCGCACGGGGGCATTGGCAGTCGCGGAGGAGCTGAACGAGTTGATCCAGCCGGGATTGAGGAAGTTGTCGGGAAGGTCATAGTCCTTGCGCACGGCGACTATGTCGTCGATGAAGAATGCTCCGCTGGTGGTGGTAGAGGGATGCGGACCGATCTCGATGGTGGAGGTGGATGCAAGGGCGCCCATCACGAGACGCGCCTCGTGCCACTTGCCGTCGCTGAGCTCGGACGCCTTGATGCGCACCCGCTCGATGAGATGGCTGCTCAGGCTCGGAAAACCTTCGGAACCTGCCCCGGATGCCCAGCGGCTCGGATCGCCGAGGGATCCCGTCGCCTTTTTGTTAGGCGTAAAATCGGCTACCTTGCGGCCGTCCAGCCACAGCTCCAGGACCTTGCCGGGAGTGGAGTAGGTCGTGAAGAAGTCTATGTCGTCCTTGCCCACACCGGGCTGAGCTGCGATGCGGAAACTGATTTCCGCCATACAGACCTTTCCTTTCGGAATGCCGGTGAAAGGAGGGAGCTTCAGCGTTGCCCGCGAAAGGCCGTTGGCGCCGCAGCCGAGGCAGCCGTGGAACTCCTGGACGTTGCAGAGCAGTGTGAAGTCCTGGATGTTGCGGTAGAAGCGGTAAGACTGCGGCAGGAGGAAGCTGCCGTTGGTGGTCGTGTTCGTCATCACGTCCGCCCCGGCCTCGTTTGCGTCAGACACGTCGTTGCTGAGCGCGGAGCCTGAAGGCTTGGACTTGTCGGGGCTGCGGAAGCCCTTCAGGCCGTCCACCGGGTCGCCGCCGTAGCAGAACGAGTCGAAGTGGTATGCGAAAAGCTGGTTCTCGGGTATGGCGTAATCGATGGCGTCGAGAGTCGCGATGCTGCCGGCCTTGAGGTCGAGTCCGCTGCCGATGCGGCTTGTCATAGCGTGCCCGTCCTTCGAGGAGATGGTCACCGTGAAGCCGGAAGGGTATTTCCCGGCAGGCACGACGATGTAGAAACTGGTGCCGGAGCTGCTGAGCGCCACACCGTTGTTGCTGTTGGTCTTGCAGTTGAGCGTCACGTCGCTGAACTTCACCTCGCCGTCGGGCACGAACAGTCCGTCCTTCACGCTGCCGCTGCCGCTGAGGAAGCCGCCGTTGTTGTCGCGCACGTTTATGGACGCAATCTCGCCGCTGCCCCTGACGGGAAGCTCGATCACGGCGCAGAGGCTGGTGAAACGCATTGTGCTGCCGTCCACGCTGCCGACCGCCGGATTGGCTTTCTCGCCGAAGGAACCGGCGCTGTAGTACTGCGCCCCCTGGATGAACATACGGCCGTCCTTGACGATGTCGGCGGGATAGAGCGCCTCATAGGAGGACGCCTGCTTCACGGACACCGTCGCCTCGCCCGATTTCAACACGGTCACGAAACAGGTCTTTCCGTTGACCATAATGCGGTCGCTGTTGCTCCACTTCAACTTGTCGCCGTCGAGAGAGGCCTTGGAGTGTTCGAAAGGCTTGGCGTCGAGCGTGAAGGTCACGTAGCCGTCGGGGGTCGGCGGGTTGGGGTCTTCTTTTCCGGGATCGTTATCCTTTGTGCAGGAGAGGAGTGCGAGAGATATCAGTAATGGAAAACAGAAATGTCTCATACGGCGAATTTGATGATGTAGAAGAGCATAAGCCCGGAGGCCGCTATCTTGAGGAACGTGCCGAGCAGGAAGCCCAGGAAGGCTCCGAAACCCGCTTTGAATGCGGGCCAGGCCCCTTCGTCAGTGACCATCAGCTCTCCCAGCACCGCTCCTGCGAGCGCGCCGGCTATGGCCCCGATGGGAGTCAGGAACATCCCCGCGAAAAGGCCCACGAGAGCGCCCGTCGAAGCCGCCTTGTGGCCTCCGGTCACCTTTGTGGTCCAGGCCGGGATCACGAAATCCAGGATGGTGATGACTATGGTTATGACCAGCCACAGCATAAGGAAGCCGAGGCTGATCCCTCCGGATTTTCCGATATAGAGCAGCAGCAGGCCCACCCAGCTGACCGGGGGCCCGGGAAGCCCCGGAACGATGCTGCCCACTATACCTACGACTCCGAGGATTATTGCTAAAATTTCCAAGCCTGTCATAATGCAAAGATAATTCATTTTGTTTATCTTTGCACCCGGATGACACAAATCCCGCCTTGGTGGTGGAATGGTAGACACGAGGGACTTAGACACGCTCTTTGAAATAATATTTTTGTAATAGATAATTTGTGCTTACCTTGCCTTCTCATTATGAAAAGAGTTAAGTACAATATTGAGGATATACGCAAAGCAGCGGAAGAGAATCTGTCAATAGCTGGAGTTTTAAGGCAACTTGGCTTAAGACCAGTTGGCGGAAACTATAAGACAATCAAGAAATTGATTTCTGAAAACAATATTGATATTTCTCATTTCACTGGACAAGGGTGGAATGTTGGATTAGCCTTCAAACCACAAAAAGCAATTGAGAATAAGGATATTTTTATTGAAAACTCAAATTATACTTGTTCCTGGAGATTGCGAGAGCGATATAAACGTCTCAAACACATCTCATTTTGCGAAAGTTGCGGGTTGTCCGAATGGATGGAGAAGCCCATTCCTCTTGAAATTCACCATATTAACGGTGTCAACACGGACAACAGACTTGAAAACCTTCAATTAATTTGTCCAAATTGCCATGCGCTTACAAAATATTATCGAGGGAGAGCAGCATTGAGTGCTCGCTCTGAAAAGAGAGAAGTAGAATGTCGTAAATTCAAGGAAGCCTTAACGGGTAAAGCCGATGGTAATCTTGAGCCAAGCCTTCAAAATATGAAGGAAGGTGCAGAGACTAGACACGACACACCTAAAACGAAAGTCAAGGTGAAGGAATAGTCCGGACCACAAACGTTAAGGTGGCGAAAGCCATAGTGGTAAGAAAATCCCTTGGGCAGCAATGTCCGTGTGAGTTCGAGTCTCATCCGAGGCACAAAAAAACAGCTTTGTAGGTACCTGCAAGGCTGTTTCTGTTTTTCTACCCATCAAATTTGGACACAAATTGTATGTTTGTCCTTTTCTGGGGTAGCAGAGAATTCGGACGAATACTCGTCAATATGGGAATACACCTCCTCAGAGACTGAGCCTCGCGCACCGATTTTCCAATATCCGGAATATGACTTTACCGTCACAGATGCCGTAACCAACTATTCGGATAGTGCCGACTGATTTTTTGCTCATTACTCGTACGAATATTATTTTTGCATTATGGAGAATATGTACATAACCAGAAAAGCCATAAGGAAATTGCCTGGAAAGGTTATGAAGACGGTTCCAATACCGGAACCTGACATCATAAAGGGCTTCGGCTGCCGCGGACAAATCGGTCGGATATGCAGGGAAGCGGGAATCCGATACGGGATTTACGATGAGATAAACTCGGAGCCCAAACTTGACTACATTGAAACAGGACGGTCAATCGCTTTGAAAAACGATGCGAAGTGCATCATCTCCCTTGGCGGCGGTTCCGTGATGGATACGGGCAAGATGATTGCCGCCGGGTGCCGGTTGAAGCATCTTCCCGCCCAACTTCTTCTCCAGAAATTCCTCATTGTGCCTCAGAAGACAGTGCCGGTCATTGCAATACCGAGCACGGCGGGAACAGGCGCAGTCAAATTGTAAATATCCTTTCTGAAATCAATAAACACAAATGAATATGTC
>JAKSKA010000029.1 GCA_024401915.1 Bacteroidales bacterium | reverse complement strand
TGTAGTGGGGTGCGCGGAACGGGCGTTCCCTTATCAGCCCATAGCGCTGGCGGCCCTTTCCCGCGATGGAGTAGATCTTGCTCGTCACCACGGCTTCCTCCCGCGTCATTTTCGGCATTATCCCGGACAAAGCCTTCGCAAGCGAGCTCTTGCCGGAACCCGGACTGCCGACCAGGATGATGTTGTGGGCGCCCGCTGCGGCTATCTCCATTCCGCGCTTGGCCGCTTCCTGCCCTATTATGTCGGCAAAGTCCACTTCCGCCGCCGTTGCGTTGCCGCCTTTCTCGTGCATAGCCTGCCGGGACATCTTTCTATAGCACTGCGTGTCCCATATCAGCAGATTCCCGCTTCCATCGGGGTCCTGAAGTATGCTCACGACATCCTGGAGCGTTTTCACGCCGAATACCTTGATGTCCCTGAACTCGACAGCCTCCAGTGCCGATTCTTCAGGCAGGATGATTCCGTCGAGTCCCATCGCCGCGGCCAGCTCGGCATAGGGGAGCGCTCCCGGTATTGCCCTTACGCTCCCGTCCAGTCCGAGCTCTCCCATAATCATAAAACGTCCGAGTCCCGGCAGTTTGTCGGCATCTTTCATTATCACTGCGATGATTCCGACCGCTATGGGAAGGTCGTAACCGCTCCCGCTCTTGTGGAGGTCCGCGGGCGCCAGGTTGATGACAATCTGTTTACCAGGTATCCGGTAGCCTATGGACCGCAGGGCCGTTGTGGTGCGCAGCAGGCTCTCCTTGACGGCTATGTCGGCGAGGCCGACGAGATGTATCCCTATCCCCACGACGCAGTTCACCTCTATGGTGACCGCCACCGCGTCGATTCCGACGCATTTTGCAGCATTGATCTTTACAAGCATATCGTACTTATTCCACTTATATATCCGTTGATGTCAAGTTCTTCCCTGCTCCTGCCTATCCTTATGAACGGCCTTGCCGTCGAGTCCCTGGGGGTGATCCCGAAGCAGGGGCACCCTTCTTCATCGAGGGCGGCGCATTTCGTCCCCATATTGTGGCAGCCGCCTTCTCCGTCGTCCACTCCGGCCTCTTCCGAAACCAGCCTGTATCCGCCGGCCGTCTCGAGAGCGCGGAATATGCCGTTACGGCAGATAATGCTTGCAGGGGAGCGGCTGAGACGGTGCCACACCATATCGCTGTCGATGAAGTAAGTCCCTGACAATGATTCTGCTATGCTGTCATACCATCCGCCGATCGAATAATCGTCCTCGTTTATGAAAAGCCGCTGGTTCTCTGCATTGCGGAAACTGGTGAACAGACCTTTCTCCAAGGGGGAGGACAGACCGTTTATATATAGAAGAGGATTGCCGCCGCTTGCTACCGCAATGATACGGACATTCTCCCCGTCCGTCTTCATATCATCGATCCTGGTGCACCCGCGGTCCATCTCCTCCTTTCTGACTATCCCGTCCATAACCGAATAGGCTTCCGTCCCGTCGCTGTAACAGAAGCAGATACGCCCGCCGCCGCGGTAAAGCGCTCCGGTTTCCCCGTACGAGCAGTCCTGGAAGTCGCCGTGAATCTTCCCTTTGTCCCGGGAGAAGACCACTGTCCCGTTCTCCCTAAGGCAGAAACCATCGCTGTCGCGCCGCTGTCCCAGCGTGAAGATGTTATCCCCGTCGGATACCAGCCCCTTGAGGAATTCGCGGCCGGCAAAGCGCAGGACTTCATTCCCGTCGCATTTTATCACCGTTTCCGCGGCGCCTGAGAATTCCGTGAACAGGTGGCCGCCGATGATGTGGTGGGTGTCATAGTCGGCGCTGACTTCACTCGCCAGCCCGGACCTGAAGGAGAGTATCATCTTCGAGTTACGGAAAAGGGCTATCGTCGCATCCTGCAGCCCGCATATCGAGTCCCTGCGCCAGTTGTAGGACGTGTCCACGATTACCGCGCTCGCAAGGATGGCGGTATCGCCTCCGAAACAATCCCCATCGTCAAAGTGGCGTTCCGGCCGCACAGCGCTCTCCCGGCGCGGGGAGCCGCTGACGGGATTCAGCTCGAAAAAGTAGCAGCCTTGGCAGCAGAGCAGCAGCGCGGCGGATATTACAGCAAAGTTTTTCATTGCTGCAAAAGAAGGGAAAGCGCCGTTGCCGCCCAAAAATTACACCACAAAAAAGGCCGCCTTTACCACAAAGCGGCCTGAAAATCTCTAATAAAAATTAGAGTTATAGGATTTTTAATGTTTTTACGGCTTCCCAGAGCACTATTCCGGCGCTGACGGAGACGTTCAGGGAGTGTTTTGTTCCCCATTGCGGAATCTCTATCGAGAAGTCGGAGGCGTCCACGACGCTCTGCTGCACTCCGTCCACCTCGTTGCCGAAGATGAATGCGACTGCGCCGCTTGCGCGTTCCCCCAGCTTTTCGAGGCTTATGGCCTTTTCCGTCTGCTCGACACAGGCGATTGCATATCCCCTCTCCCTGAGCCACTGCAGGGCGTATTCCGTCCTGTCGAAGTGCATCCAGTCCACGCTCTCTTCGGCGCCGAGTGCGGATTTGTGTATCTCCGCCGATGGCGGGACCGCACAGATGCCGCAAAGTGCGATGAAGTCGATGCCGAATGCGTCCGAAGAGCGGAATATGCTTCCGACATTGTGGGCGCTCCTGACGTTGTCCAGGATCACGGCGATGCCGCTTCTCTCCTTCTTCTTGTACTGTTCGGCGCTGATGCGCCCCAATTCCACGTTAAGCAGTTTTCTGTCCATTATTTCCCTCTGTATGCCGGTAAAATGATGTCATATACGGGCGTGTTTGCCAGTATCGATGCGGAGAATGCGGTGCGGCCCTTGCCGGCAACCTTCTTTGAGCTCCCTTTTACCACGCCCTGTACATAGAAGCACAGCCTTGTGTCCTTCTTGTTCTTCTTGTTGCCCTTGATGAATACATTCAGCGTCGCCTCGTCCATATCGGGTTCGAGGATGACGGAGTCAGCCTTTATCGCGCCGTCGTTGGATTTCAGCATAAGGGTTACAGGCTGGTTGAAATCCGGCTTGCGTTCTATCCTTACCTTGACGGGTACGGTGCCTCCGCGCTTGAGTTTCAGTGCTTTGTCCCAGGTCTTGTCGATGCTGAGCCTGAACGGCAGCTGGGGGGATACCTCCATCCTGAAGTCCTCGATGGGCATAAGGTGTGTGTAGTAGAAGGCCTGCATCATAGACTCGGAAGGAACGGCCTCCCTGCGGATGTCGAGCTTCTTGTTCTGGGGACTTCCGATGACCTTGGGATGGACCGTCCCGATTTCTGCTGTTTCGGGCGCGGAAACGGAGACTATTGTCTTTTTACGTCCCTGGGAAATGTTGTTTCCGCTTACGGTGAAGCCTTCAGGCAGGCCCTCCACGGAGAGGTGCACCGCTCCGCCGAACTTCTGCTTGCGCGTGATGAAGACATTGAACACACCCGTACCACCCGCGGGAACGCTGAAGGTGGAGGGCTCGATGTTCAGGGAGAAGTCGGGACGGGCTACATCCAGCCTGAAACGGTAGGAATAGTCCTCTCCGTATTTGCCCTGCGCTTCTACAAGCCTTACGAGGTAGTTGCCTCCCTGGAGCATCCCCGTGTACTGCGGATCGGCGAAATGGGTGGCCATATAGTCCTCCGGATCTTCGAAATCGTCCACGTCCGCCACTTTTTCACCGCTTTCATTGAAAATGGTCATCCTCATATCCGTGGGAGCGCCCAGCCTGCGCGCGAACACTTCCAGCGTAACCCTTTTCTTCTCCGGCAGCGAGAAGGAATACCAGTGCTGCTGGAGTTCTCCGCCCACATTCTGCTCGCAGACTTCGCCGAGTTCCATATTCCACGCCGTTTTCTCGGAAAGGTTGGGCTTTGAACGACGGGATTCCCTGTGAGGAGTGAAGTCGTCCGCGTGGTAGAATAGGGTGTTGGACGTGAGACCGGTCTTCCCGGTGGCCGTGACAGGGATGCGCCCCTCTTTTCCGGGCTGGACCGTGATGGTTTTCGACTTGAGATTCCATCCCCTCAGCTCCACCTTGCACTTTTTGCCCACCGGCCCTCCGATGGGGGAGATGGATGTGATGAACGGCAGCTCGCCGACGTCTATCCTGTAAACGAAATCCTCGCGTCCGCGGTAGAGTCCGTCGTTTATCTCGATATCGTAGTATCCGCTTTTCTCAACCTTGTCGAGTATGACGGGAGGGCCGTGGAAGGGGTCGTCGTCCTTGAACGCCACTTCCTTCCCGTCGGGGCCGTAGAGCCTCATCACCGGCTGGAACCAGCCGGGCACGGCATCTGCCATATACGGCACGAAGACGCGTCCTTTCACCTGTATCACCAGCTGCTGTCCGGCGGCTGCCTTGAAACGGAGCCGGTCAACGTCACTGCGCATTATCTGGCCGTTGAACGTGACAGGCAACGTCTCGGAAACTGCGGAAAGCTTTTCCTTGCTGTTTTCGGCTACGTCCGGCAGTTCGCCCACTTCGAAATACAGCCTGTTCGTGACTCCGTTCGGCATCACCAGCCTGAGGTCCCTCATCCCAAGCTTTGCGTCGCTGTCGATGGTAAGCCTGAATCTGACCCTGTCTGCAAGCTGGAGGTTGTCTTCTTCTCCGATGTCCTTGCCCTTGCGGCGCTTCTTCCTGCCTTTGGTGTTCCCGACCTGCTGGACGGGTTCGGCGCTTATGCCTTCGCCGCTGATCAGTATTCCCTTGGCTTTTGCGAGTCCCTGTCCGCCCACTTCGATCTCCACGCTCGTGCCCCTCTGTGCTCCTGCGGGATAAACATAGCCTATGTTGCCCTTCTGGGCGTATGCGGCTGCGGCAAGCAGCAGCGAAGAGATGATGAGTATTATCCTTTTCATAGCGCAGTCTTCATTATTTCGTCAAGCATACCGTTGCTCTGGCCTTCCTGGCCGTATGACGGCAGCATAGGTATATTCCCGAGGACAGGGTGCTCCACGGTGCCGAGCGGGTCAATGCCCATAAGTTTGTAAACGCTCGCCCAGAGGTCGCAGGGGTAGATCTTGCGGCTTATGACCTTCTCTCCCTTCGCGTCCGTTTCCCCGACGATGCGTCCGCCTTCGAAGCCGCCGCCCGCCACGATGTAGGAGAATGCAGCGCCGTAGTGGCCGCGCCCTCCGTTGAAGGGAGGTGCGAAGTCGATCTTCGGAGTGCGCCCGAATTCGCCGCCGACGACAACTATCGTCCGTTCCAGCAGCCCCTTGGCTTCGAGGTCGATAAGAAGCGAGGACACTCCGGCATCGAGCTCGTCAAGCCGCTGGTCCATACGTTTGAAATGTTCCTTGTGGGTGTCCCAGCCGCGGAAGCGCACCATTACCACGAGTGCTCCGTTCTCCACGAGCCTGCGTGCCGCGAGGCAGGACTGGCCGAAGTTGTTCCGCCCGTAAGCCGTGCGCACGGAGTCGCTTTCCGCGCTGATGTCAAAGGCGCTTCTTGCGCTTCCGAGCATCAGCTCGTAGTTCTGTTCGCGGCAGCGTGCCGCTTCGATCACGTCACCTGTCTGCTCCACCTTCTTCCCGAGCTTGCAGAGCGTTCCGAGCAGTTCCCGCTTTTCCGTGAGCAGCTCGTCCGTCATTGCGTGGTTGGATATCCCGCTCACGTCGAACCAGGTGCCGTCAGGCTTGCCTCCGGTGTCGTAGGGTTTGAACATCACGTTGAGGAATCCGGCTTCGTTGAAGCGCGTCGAGGCTTCGGTGATGCAGATGTAGGGGAAGATGGGGCTGTCGTACTCCATCCTTTTCTTGTAGGCTATCATAGCGCCGTAGGACGGATACACGATGTCCTTCCCGGTCATATCGCCGGTCAGCATACGGTAGTGGGCGGTCTCGTGGGCGTTGGTGCCGTCGCACATTCCGCGAAGGATCGTGTATTTGTCGGCCATCGTGGCCAGCTTCTTGAGACGCTGGCCGACTCTGGTGCCGGGTACGTTGGTCTCGATGGGAGTAGTGTATTTCCCGGTGTAACCCGTCCCGGCTTCAGGCTTGGGGTCGAAGGTGTCGGTCTGGGACGAACCGCCGTCAAGATAGATGTAGATGACGGATTTCGCCTGCTGGGAGTAGGCTGTGACTGCGGCGCAGAGGGCCGCGATTATCAATATGATGCGTTTCATCTTAGTTCAGGAATAGGAATTCGTCGGTGTTGAGGAGGGCCCAGACGAGGACTTCTGCCAGCCTTCTGTTAGGGTTTCCTCCGATGATATGGCCCTGCGCCCATTCCTTGGCCGTGGATATCTCCTCCGGCAGGGCGTGGCGCGCAAGAACCCTGAGATATATCCCGTCGATGATGCCGTCCACGTCGGTCCTTGTCACCATCGAGGAGATGTACGGGCTTTTCTTCAGTTTTTCCTGTATGTCCGAGGAGTTCAGCAGGTAAAGCGTCTGCTTGGGGTTGATGCTGATGTCGCGTCCGCTTTCCAGCGCGACGTCGCGTGACGGACGTCCGAATATGTCGAGCTGCGGCGTCGTGATGGTGCCGTCGCACACGTCGATGGCCAGCGTGCCCTCCGGGAAGTTGGTGAACGGTTCCGGAGCGCGGCTGGAATATTTGTCCCACACCCCTGTGATCAGGCATATCGCATCACATATCTGCTCCGCTTCGAGACGCCGGAGAGCGAAATGGGAGAAGCCCGTCCTGTCCGCGCCGTTCCCTTTTTCCGAGAGGCTGGAGCGGCAGAAGCAGTCGCTGAGCAGTATGGCCCTGGCGAGAGCGCGCACGTCGTAGCCGGACGCCACGAAGCTTTCGGTGAGGTAGTCGAGCAGTTCGGGGCACAGGTTCCCTTCCGCGATGTCAAGCCCGTCCACCGGGCTCACGAGGGCCACGCCGGTGAACCAGAACCACATCCTGCCTGCATACGCGCGGGCCAGGTCGTGGCTGCTGTCGGCGCAGAGCCAGTCTATGAACGGCTTTCTGAAGTCGCTGCCCTCTTTCAGCGTCAGTTTCCTGCCGTCCAGAGTCCCATCTCTTCCCGGCCCGTCGACATCCAGCCAGAGTATCTCCTCCTTCCATTCCTTCGTGGACTTGAAACGTATCTGGCAGAAGAACGGCTCCCACTCTGACGGAGCCTTCCTGCGGCCGTGGAAGAGCAGCGCGCAGTCGGATGCGAACTTGGCACAGCTGCGGTCCGAGCCTGCACGGTAGAAATTGATCTGTGGGACCCTGAAGTTGCTGCCGGTGCCGCTGAGGAGGTCGCGGACGAACTCGTTGTAGGGCTTGCCCGAGCGGAATTCGTCGGTCAGCCATTTGTTGAAGGCCTGGACGGCATTGGGCCACATACAGCTCGGGAACTCCGATTTGATTCTGAGCAGGTCGCCCCACTTGAGCACCTGCTTCCCGACGAACCCGTCGCTGGAGACGAGGCTGTCCACGAGGGCCGTCCTGTCCGGGTTTCTGAGGAAGCCGCGCACCTGCGTTTCTGTCGGTATGCGGTCAGTGGCTACAAGGAACAGACGCCTCACAAGTCTTTCCGGATCGCTTTGGGCGGAGGCCTCCAGCCCTTTGGCTTTGAGATTTTCGCCGACTATCCTGTCGATTTCCGAAGCCTTCGGGCTCCCGATGGCGGCCAGGATGGAGAGCAGTAATAGTGTTTTCATTCTTTAAAAACGGTTAGATGTACAAAAATACGATTTTTTGACACTTGTTTCTTACTAAAGTTTATTATTTTTGTGATTGTAAGAATATGTGACTATGGCAGCTTTTTCGAGTGGAATATATAAGGCCAGGAGGCAGGAACTCAGGGAAAGGATGAAGGCTGAGAGCGGTCTTGTGCTTTTCGTAGGTAATACCGAATCTCCGGCCCAGTACGGCGGCAGCTGTTACAAATGGCGTCAGGATAGCAGCTGGCTTTACTTCTTCGGAGTTGACGAACCACGTTTCGCCGCTATTATGGACCTGGATTCCGGCGTAGATACGGTTTTCGCGGATGATGCGGACCTGGACGATATAATCTGGACCGGGCCTGTCCCTTCGGTCGCCGAGCGGGCGCTGGAGGGAGGAGTGGAGAATACCGCTCCCTATGCTGAATTCTCATCCCGGGCCGCTGCCGCAGCGAAATCGGGCCGCAAACTCCATTTCCTGCCTGCATCGCGTCTCTATACGGCGAATCTTCTCGCCGGTGTGGTCGGAGCCGCTCCGGAAGACTTTTTCTCCAGGGGCAAGTCGGGCTGCAGCCTGGCTTCGGCGCCTCTCGTGAACGCCGTGATCGCGATGCGCCTGATAAAGCGTCCCGAGGAGCTCGAGGAACTTGACAGGATTGCAGAGATAGGGTATGAGATGCACACCGTGGCGCGCAGGAACATCGCTCTCGGACGCCTCGAGCAGGATATCGTCTCGGCGATGGATGAATATGCGTACCGTAAGGGCTGGGGCACCAGTTTCCCTTCCATATTGACCCAGCACGGGGAGATTTTCCATTGCAGCAGTCACGCCAACCCCGTGGTCGCCGGAAAGCTCCTGGTCGTCGATGCCGGTGCGGAGAGCGATTCCCATTATGCTTCCGACCACACGCGCACCTATCCGACCGGAGGCGTGTTCACGCCTCTCCAGCGTGATATCTATTCCATCGTTTACGGGTGCAACGAGCTTGCATTCAGTCTTGCCCGTCCCGGCGTCAGCTATTATGACGTGAACGTTGCCGTATGCCGCCGTATGCTTGAAGGGCTTGCCGGTGCCGGCTTCGTCTGTGGCGATATCGATGCACTGATGGAGATTGGCGCTGCCGGTCTGTTCCTGCCTCACGGCCTGGGTCACAACATCGGCCTCGACTGTCACGCCATCTCGGACTCGGCAGCCTGAGGATGGCGCGCGTGCTCGAGGAGGGCAACGTGATGAGCGATGAACCCGGAATCTATTTCATCCCTGAACTGATCTCTCGCTGGAAGAACGGCGGGAAGGGCAAGGGGCTCATCAATTATTCCAAGCTCGAGGAGTGCTTCGGCTTCGGAGGAATAAGGATAGAGGATGACCTTGTGGTCACCTCTGACGGCGTGCGCCGCACCGGCAGCAGGAGATTGCCTGCAGCGCCGGATGACGGCAAGGTGGCGCTGATCACGGGCGCTACACGCGGAATTGGCCGTGCAATCGCGCGGCTGTATGCCTCTGAAGGCGCTGGCGTGGCGATAACCGCGCGTCACGACTGCCCGGAGCTTGTTGCGGAACTTTCCGCTCTCGGTGTGAAGGCGCGCTGCTATGTCTGCGACGCTTCCGATTTCGCATCCGCCCACGATGTCGCCGCACGCGTCGTTGAGGAGTTCGGCCGCCTCGATGTGCTCGTATGCAATGCCGGGATGAGCCGGGACTCGCTGATGCTGCGTCTCGATGAGCAGAACTGGGATGCGCATATCAATACGAACCTGAAGTCTGCGTACAACTATATCCACGCCGTCCTGCCGGCTATGTCCACCCAGAGGGGAGGGAGCATCATCTGTATGTCCTCCATCGTCGGCGAGCGTGGCAATCCGGGCCAGACGGCCTATGCGGCCTCGAAGGCCGGGATGATCGGGCTTGTCAAGTCCCTTGCGAAGGAGATGGGGCCCCGCGGGATAAGGGCCAACTGCATTGCGCCGGGTTTCATCCTCAGCGATATGACTTCTTCGCTTCCCGAGGCCGTGATAGATAAATGGATTGCGGAGATCCCTATGAGGAGGGGAGGCACTGTCGAAGATGTCGCCGGCGTGGCTCTTTTCCTGGCAAGCGATGCGTCCTCGTATGTGAGCGGCCAGGTGATCGATGTAAGCGGAGGCTGGTCCTGCTGATTCCAGTTGTTTTACGGTGGGGACGGACAAGAGGCTGTTGAGGATCGATTTGAGGACTGCGTTTGTGGCCCTCGCGGATTTGGTGCTGCCGCGGGTCTGTACCGTTTGCGGGACGCGGCTGCTCCCTTCGGAGCATTGCGTCTGCACGGTCTGCCTGTCCGATGTTCCATATACTCATTTCGAGAGTGTCAGCCATAATCCTATGGCGGACCGGTTCAATGCTGCGATAGACCAGAAGGCCGGGAGGCGTTACGAGTATGCGGCCGCGCTCTTCTATTATACGGGCGCTGACGGATATTCCCTGATTACCAGGAGCCTGAAATATAATGGGAATCTCGAGTCCGGGCGTTTCTTCGGCAGGTTGCTGGGGGAGCGCATCGCATCCTCGGCCCTGTTCGCCGATGCCTCGGTCGTCGTTCCCGTGCCCCTGCATTGGACGCGCAGGTGGAAGAGGGGATACAACCAGGCCGAGGTGATAGCTGCGTCCGTAGCCTCTGCATCAGCGTCCTGCGGGCTGGCGCTGTATGTGGACGGCAAGTCCCTGAAGAGGATAAGGCGCACGAAAACGCAGACACGTCTCGCGGTGGCGGACAAGAAGGCCAACGTATGCCGGGCTTTTGCCGTGCGCAGGGCTTCGGCAGCGCTCCGCGGGGCCTCTCACGTGATACTCCTCGATGACGTGTACACGACCGGTTCCACCCTTGCCGCCTGTTATGAGGCGCTGAGGTCGGTCCTCGGAGAGAAGGTGCGGATCTCAGTCATCACCCTCGGCTTTGTGGGACACCAATGATGTTGAGACCGACTAAAATAGGGTCGGCCTCTTATTTTTTTATGAGCGGAGCTCCGCAGCGGCAGCAGCTTGCCTCTGAGAGGACTCCGCTCACTTTGTTCGCTCCGGCCCCTTCCACCGTTTCCTGCGTCCCGCTGACGCGGAACTTGTCTCCGGCGGACCCTTCCCCCTGCCCCTGTCCGGGGGTGGACAGGCCTCTCAGAGGCAACTGCATGCCGACTTGCTGCGCAACCGCTCTACTGCAATGTAGTGACGTCTAAGTTTTTTAGTCACCCTCTCTAACACCTTAAGGGACTCTTAATACCGCAGAATAGCGGATTCAGTTTTCTACTTTTTGCCGGAGAATTGTTCCCTCTTACTTTTCCCGAGGGTTTTCCTGTCCGGGCGGGCCAGTTGGGATTGTTTGCCATAAGCAAATGGTTATAACAATTATTCTTCTTTCATCGCTATCCACATTGATGCGCTCTTCAGCTCGCCTCCGCAGGCTTGCTTCGTTCCGACATACTCGCTTCCGAGAGAGTTTCCAGAGCTACAGATGTAGGATTCTTCTTCGCAAGGCCTTACCAT
>JAKSKA010000028.1 GCA_024401915.1 Bacteroidales bacterium | reverse complement strand
GGGAGCTGCCCGGAGGGCTCTCCTCGCGGCGCGCGTTGCTGACCTGGCATTCACCACAGCGGGTCAGGGGGCAGCGTCCCCTCAAGAATTCTCTCCTCGCGGCGCGCGTTGCTGATTTGGCATTCTCCGCGAACGAGTCAGGGCGCAGCACCAGGCTGCCTGCATTGCCTGCGTTGCTTGTGCTGTCTGCGCTACCTCCCTGCACTGCCTGCGCTTCTAGAGATAGAAGTCTTTTGTAAGGGCAGTGTATTCCGGAGTGCGGGATGCGCCGTTCTGTAGTACCAGGGTTTCTACGAGGGGGGCGCAGTTCATCCGGCCGTGGCTCATCAAGCCGCTTCCTCTGCTCTCGACGCCGAACTCCAGCACGCAGCGCCTGACGGATTTGGCCGCAGTGGTCCTGATGTCCAGCCTCCTGAAGAGCCGGAGCCCGAATGATGCGGCGCAGCGCCTGCATTCCTCGGCGCTTTCGGCTGGCAGGATGAGGGCGAGATGGCCGTTGGGGTGGTTCAGGTGGGTGGAAGCGAACACGATGACGTCTTTCATCGAGAGGCCGCCACCAATCTCCGGATTCACGCAAAGTCCTGCTACTCCTTCGCTTCCCGGCAAAGAAGGGAGCCCGGTTCCCGCGCCGGGAGTCCCAAAGTTTCGTCCTGGAGTCCCGAAGTTTCGTCCTGGAGTCCCGAAGTTTTGTCCTGATGCGCATCCGAAGTTTCGTCCTTGGATGCATCCGAAGTGGCGTGCCGTGCTTACGCGGGGGTCGGGATTGCGGAGCGAGGAGTCATAGTAGGGAGGGTTGGAGAAAATGAAGTCGAAGTTGCCGCAGTCGGTCTCCGCATATTCTTCCAGGCTGAGGTGAAGGGCTTCCAGCCGTGGGGCCCAGGGGGAGGCGGCGAAGTTGAAGGCGGCTTCGGCGGCCGACGGCCTGTCGCAGTCAATCCCGGTGATCCGGAAACCGCCGCCCAGCCCGCGTCCGTCATCGCTATCACAGCCGCCGCCCGGCCCGCGTCCGTCATCACTATCACAGTCCGTGCCCGCCCTCCTGGCGACCTCAGTAGCTTCCGGACGCCCGGCAGAGCCATCGGACAGCCTCTGAGCCCCTGTCTCCGAAGGTGTGCCCGCTCTCCGGGCGACCTCAGCAGCTTCCGGATACCCGGCAGAGTCATCGCCCAGCCTCTGAGCCGCCATAAGCGCGATGACTCCTGTGCCCGTGCCGATGTCCAGTCCGCGGATGTCACTGCCGGGGTTGAGGCTCATCGCCGCGCCGAGCAGGACGGCATCCGTGCCCACTTTCAGCGCCGAGTCGTCCTGGCGCACCGAGAACTGCTTGAAATTGAAGGTCATCGCTACACGAAGCGTCCGTCGCTCATCGTGAGCACCCTGTCGCAGAGCCTGGCAAGCGCGGGGTCGTGGGTCACGATGACTATGGTCTGGCCGAGGCGGTCGCGCAGCTCGAAGAAGAGCCGGTGGATTTCCTCGCGCGTCGTCGAGTCGAGGTTGCCGGTAGGCTCGTCGGCGAAGAGGACGGCCGGCTTGTTGACTAGCGCACGCGCTATCGCGACACGCTGCTGCTCACCGCCCGAGAGCTGCGAAGGCTTGTGGTCCGCGCGCTGCGAAAGCCTGACCTCGCCGAGGAGGGAGAGGGCTGCCTCGCGCGCCTCGCTGTGCCTGCGTCCTGCAATGAGGGCGGGAATCATCACGTTTTCGAGTGCGCTGAATTCCGGCAGGAGCCGGTGGGCCTGGAACACGAAGCCGATATTGGAGCCGCGGAAGGCTGCAAGCTCGTCCGAAGAGGCGGCGCCGGGGAAAATGGCCCGGCCGGCAATCGAAAGGTTGCCTTCGTCAGGCGTGGACAGGGTCCCGAGAATCTGGAGCAGCGTCGATTTGCCGGCGCCGGAGGCTCCGACAATGGAGACGATCTCCCCCTTCTTCACGTCGATATCGACTCCGTGGAGGACTTCCAGAGAGCCGAAGGACTTGCGTATTCCGCGTGCTTCGATGATGTTCATGCGTGCAAAGATAAGGTTTTTCCAAAAATTCTGACTATTTTTGTTTTCTTAAACGTAACCGCATTTATTATGAAAAGAACCACACTTGTCACGCTTTTCCTTGCCGCTTCGTTCAGCCTTGCGGCAAAGGGCATCATTCCCTGCGCACAGTACCGTGGCTCGGAGGCCGCAACGCTTAAATCCGTTTCGGCGAAGAACTGCGCCATCCTCGAAATCTCACTTACCGGAAGCGACGTGGTCAATTCCGTGAACATCAAATCCGCAGACGGCCGTATGATCTCGGGCACCGTCGAGAAGAAGGGGAAGGTGCTGTCCGTCAAGGAGGGAAGGCCTTTCGTGGAACTTCTCTGCACCATTTCGGGTGAAGACCTGTCACTCGGCAGCACACCAGTGACGCTCAAGGCCCTCATCGCCCCCGGTGATTACCCTGCAGGCCTGGACATAACCGTGGTCAGCGCCGCCCACAGGGTGATGAATTTCAACACGGGAGCCGTCAAGGCTGAGGCCGGGAAGATCGTCAGCGCCGCTGCCGCCTTCGTTCCCGATCCCGCGGTCCTCTTCTATGAAGGCTTCGATACCTTTACCGGAACCGAGGCATTCAAGGGTGAACGGCCTCTCTATTACCAGAGCGACGACTTCAAGAAGGCGCTTGTAGCCCCGGTCGCCAAGGCTGAGGACAACACGCTGAATGACGACGAACTCCAGCAGCTCGGACTGCTCGGCTACTACAGCCTCTTCAGGGTATCCGACGCAGGGGCCTGCGCCCGCATAGGCTGGGGAAAGACCAGGGGCATACTCCGCACCGGACCCTGTTTCGCGATCGACGGCATCCGCAGCGTAAAGGCCTCAGTGGACATCCGCATCCCCGAGGGCTTCAAGAACGAAATAGGTTTCAAGATCACCAACGGCGGCTATGTGACGGCAGCCAGGGTGGACGGCATAGAGATGGAAGGCGTCAGCCGCAAGTACGACAAGACCGTCCATAACGTGATAATCGGCAGGAAAGTCTGCGCCGCCCTCGCCGACGGGAGGTGGCACAAGGTGGAACTCGACATCGACAGGGCCACCGACGGGATGGACATCACGCTGATGACGGAAGACCTCAAGAGCCAGACCCAGATGTTCTTCGTCGACAACCTTGTGGTCACGGACGTCCGCGCGATGGACAGGGGCAAGCTGCGCGTGCTCTACTGGAACATCCAGAACGGTATGTGGTACGACCAGCACAACAACTACGACAATTTCGTGAAGTGGGTGAAGAAGTACGACCCTGACGTCTGCGTATGGTGTGAGGCGGCCTCCATCTACATCGACAAGACCGACAAGAAGAGCAAGAGCCGCTATCTTCCCGCCAACTGGAACGTCCTCGCTTCCCGTTACGGCCACTCCTATTCGGCTCTCGGAGAACACATCGACAATTATCCCCAGGAGATAACCTCGAAATATCCCATCAAGACGATTGACAGGATTGGCAAGACCGACGACCCCAAGTTCAGGGTCGCCCACGGAGCCGCCATCCAGCAGATCGAGGTTGACGGAAAGGTGATCAACATCGTGACGATGCACACCTATCCCCAGGCCTTCCGCTGGGGTATTCCCAAGGACAACAAGGCTCTGCGCGACAGCAGTGCCAGGGCCGGCGAGGGCGATTACTACCGCGCCGAGGAAATGAAGTACGTGGTGGCCCATTCGGTCAACGACCCCCGTTACGAGGGTCACGCCGACTGGCTGCTGATGGGTGACCTCAATTCCCCCACCAGGGCGGACGCAGCCCATTTCAAGAAGATCGACGCCAAGGTCGAGAGGAAGTTCCTCTGCCAGGACGAAGTGCGCCGCAATACGGATCTGAAGGACATCATCGGCGAGACCTATCCCGGTGATTTCATGTCCAGCACCCAGGGCAATTCCCGCATCGACAATATGTATGCATCGCCTTCGATGTTCGCCAGGGTAAAGAACGCAATGTTCCTGGTCGACAGCTGGACAGGCACGTACAAATCCCAGCGCAGCCCTTATGTGCAGAAATTCTACGAGCCTTCGGACCACAGGCCTATACTTGTTGATTTCGATTGGTAAAAAACGGCAGGGATGGACGGGATTCTGAACGAACTGACATCGCAGGAGTATAAGGAAGGCTTCGTAACCGAAGTCGAGCAGGAGTTCGTTCCAAAAGGACTCAGCGAAGATATCATAAGGCTCATTTCCTCGAAGAAGGGTGAGCCCGGATGGCTTCTTGAATTCCGTCTTGATGCCTTCCGCAAGTGGAAGACGATGAAGGCCCCACGCTGGGGTCATCTGGACCTTCCCGAGATAGATTATCAGGATATCATCTATTACGCGGCCCCCAGGCGCGACGAGGACCGTCCGACGGAGATAGACCCGGCCCTTATGGAGACCTTCGACAAGCTCGGCATCCCCCTGAACGAGAGGGAGGCGCTTGCCGGGGTGAAACCAAAGGAGCAGCAGGTGGCCGTCGATGCCGTCTTCGACTCGGTTAGCGTGAAGACCACCTTCCGCAAGACCCTCGAGGAGAAGGGGATAATCTTCTGCTCCTTCGCCGAAGCCGTGCGTGAACATCCGGACCTGGTGCGCAAGTATCTTGCGAGCGTGGTGTCGGTCGGCGACAATTTCTATGCGGCCCTGAACTCCGCCGTCTTCTCCGACGGCTCGTTCTGCTACATCCCCAAGGGCGTGAAGTGCCCTATGGCCCTGAGCAGCTATTTCCGTATCAACGCCAGCGGCACCGGCCAGTTCGAGCGCACCCTCATCGTTGCCGACGAGGGCTCGGACCTCAGCTATATGGAGGGCTGCACGGCGCCGATGCGCGACGAGAACCAGCTCCACGCGGCTGTGGTCGAGATCATTGTCGAAAAAGACGCAGACGTGCGCTACAGCACCGTCCAGAACTGGTATCCGGGCGACGCCGAGGGGCGCGGCGGCATACTCAACCTCGTTACGAAGCGGGGCATCTGCAAGGGCAGCGGCTCCCACTTGAGCTGGACCCAGGTCGAGACCGGCTCCGCCATAACCTGGAAATATCCGTCCACCATCCTGAAAGGCGACTACAGCTCCTCGGAGTTCTACAGCGTGGCGCTGACAAACAACAGGCAGCAGGCCGACACGGGCACGAAGATGATACACATCGGCAAGGGAACACGCAGCCGCATCGTCTCCAAGGGCATCAGCGCCGGCTACAGCCAGAACAGCTACCGCGGCCTTGTGCGCATAAATCCAGGTGCCGACGGAGCCCGCAACCACTCGCAGTGCGACTCCCTGCTGATCGGCTCGAAATGCGGGGCACACACCTTCCCGGTGATACGCAACGCCAACGCCGGAGCCATCGTCGAACACGAGGCCACGACGTCCAAGATAAGCGAGGACCAGCTTTTCTACTGCAACCAGAGGGGCATCGCTCCGGAGGAAGCGGTGGGACTCATCGTGAACGGCTATGCCAGCGAGGTCCTCTCACGGCTGCCTATGGAATTCGCCGTCGAGGCCCGCAAACTTCTTTCCGTATCTCTTGAGGGGGCGATAGGATGAGCGTAGTGGAGATCATATCAGCCGTTCTCGGCCTTACCTGCGTCTTTCTCGCGGGGAGGAATTCAAAGCTGAACTTCTGGGTCGGCTATGTCTATAACGTCTTCCTGTTCATCCTTTTCTGGAGGCAGCACCTCTACAGTGCGATGATCCTGCAGCCCGTAGCCTTTGCGCTCAACGCCTACGGCCACTGGCGCTGGACCCATCCGGCGGAGGACGAAAGGAGTGCGGCGGACCCCGAAAAGCTGAAGGTCAGTTCGCTGGGACTGAAACGCTGGCCGATAGTCGCCATCGTCATAATAGGCTGCGGCCTCATCTGGGCCCTGGTCTTGGAATCGCTGCCGCAGAGGTGGCCCGGGACTTTCGCTCCCGACCCATCGCCGGTGCTGGATTCATTTATATTGATGTTCACTTTCCTCGCACAGTTCCTGAGCGCGAGGAAGAATTGGGAGTGCTGGCTCGTCTGGCTCGTGGTCAATGCGGCCAACATAGTCCTGTATCTTAAGTCCGGCCTGTACTTTATGCCGGCTGTCAGCCTGCTCTATCTCGTGAACGGAATATGGGCACTGACAAACTGGAGAAAAATGCTTGGAAGAAATGAATGATCTGCTTGAAATCAGGGATCTCCACGCCGGAATAGAAGGCAAGGAGATACTCAAGGGCGTGAACCTTACAATGCGCAAGGGAGAAATCCACGCCATAATGGGCCCCAACGGAGCCGGGAAATCCACTTTGAGCGCCGTCCTCGCAGGACGTCCGGACTACAAGGTGAGCTCCGGCACCATAAGCTACAACGGGCGTGACCTGCTCGCGATGGCTCCCGAGGAGCGCTCGTGGGCCGGCATCTTCCTCAGCTTCCAGTACCCTGTGGAAATCCCCGGTGTAAGTATCACCAACTTTATGAAAACGGCCGTCCAGGCCCGCCGCAAGGCTCTCGGACAGAGTGAATTGAGCGCAGGCGAGTTCCTGAAGATGATGAAGGAGAAGATGGCCTTCGTGGGGATGAAGGGTGAATTCGCCAAGAGGGAGGTCAACGTCGGATTCTCCGGCGGTGAGAAGAAGAGGAACGAGATCTTCCAGATGGCTATGCTCGAACCCGCGCTCAGCATACTCGACGAGACGGATTCCGGCCTCGACGTGGATGCGCTGAGGACGGTTGCCGAAGGCGTGAACGCGCTCCGCAGCCCGGAGACCTCGGCCATAGTGATAACCCACTACCAGCGCCTTCTCGAACTGATCGTCCCCGATGTCGTCCACGTCCTGAAGGACGGGCGCATCGTGAAGACGGGCGGACGCGAGCTGGTGGACCTGATAGAAAAGAACGGATACGACGCGATAAATGGATAGGCTGTTCATCATAGGACGCGACAGCGTGCCCGCCAGTATCGAAGTGGGGGAGGGAGAGAGCCTGAAGCTGGATTTCGTCATCCTCCCGGGCGTGAGTGCGGACACCTCGCTGCGCATAGACATCAACGGTCCCGGCGCCGTCGTGGACCTCGGCGGCGTGTATGTCTGCGACGGGGATACGAAAGCGTCCCTCAATGTCGGCGTGCGCCACAACTGCGGCGGCAGCGTGTCACGCCAGCTTTTCAAGGGCGTCGCTTCCGGCAACTCCTTCTTCCGCTTCGGCGGCCTCGTCTACGTCGCGCAGGATGCACAGCGCACCAAGGCCTACCAGGAGAACCATTCCCTGCTTCTGAGCCCCACCGCCTGCGTCGAGACCCTGCCGCAGCTGGAGATCTACGCCGATGACGTGGAGTGCTCCCACGGTGCGACGACAGGCTTCCTCAGCGCTGACGAGCAGTTCTATATGCGTTCGCGCGGCATTCCGGAGCAGGAGGCGCGCAGGCTCCAGGTCATTTCATTCCTCCATCCGGTGGTTTCCAGACTGCCTGAGGAGCTGCAGGAGGAGCTGCTGGAACGCTTATGATACTTCACCCCAACGTCAAGCTCAATCTCGGCCTGAGCGTCATCAGGCGCCGTCCCGACGGGTTCCACGAACTGGAGACCCTCTTCATCCCTTACTTCGGGATCACTGACACCCTGGAGATCGTTCCCACACCTTCCGCCGCCGACGTGTCGATAGAGATACAGAAGGAGGGGGGAGTGGACTGGGACCCGATGAGCGACCTCACCGTCCGTGCCTGGAGGGCTCTGAAAGCCGATTTCCCGCAGGTGCAGCCGGTCCACATACGTCTTGAGAAGCACGCTCCCGTGGGCGCCGGTCTCGGGGGAGGCTCCTCCGATGCGGCATTCACGCTGCGCGCCCTGAACGGGCTTTTCTCCCTCGGTCTCGACGATGCAGCGCTCGCTTCCTACGCCGCCTCCCTGGGCAGCGACTGCGCCTTTTTCGTATATGACCGCCCGATGATGGGCCGCGGGAGGGGCGAGATACTCGAACCTTTCGACCTCGACCTGGAAGGCTGGGAACTGCGTGTGGCCATTCCCGCCGGAGTCGCGGTCAGCACGCGCGAGGCCTATGCCGGGATCCGCACCCGCGAGGTGCTCGGAACCCTTGGGTCGGAGCCTCTGGAATCGATACTCCGTCGCCCTGTGGACGAGTGGAAAGGGCGGCTTGTGAATGATTTCGAGTCGACGGTGTTCCCTCTCCACCCCGAAATCCCCGCGCTCAAGCAGCGCCTGTATGACGATGGTGCGGTTTATTCAGCAATGTCCGGCTCAGGTTCGGCAGTGTTCGGACTGTTCCGCAAACAATGATGATTATGAAAAGAACGATACTAACTCTCATTTCCCTCCTTTGCGCTTTTTCCGCGTCGGCCCAGACTCCTTCGGCCCGCGAAGCGATAGAAGCCGACCCTCTCAAGGCCGGCGGCGTGTATGCGCTCTATGATTTTTCCGACCCCGAGCTGACACCGGCCCCGAAAGGCTATACTCCGTTCTATATCAGCCACTACGGCCGCCACGGAGCCCGTTACATCGAGTTCCAGGGCTTCAACGACAAGGTCCTGGACCTTTTCGCCAATGCTGAACGCGACGGGAAGCTGACCCCTTACGGCAAGGACCTCTATGCCCGCGTGCAGGCCCATTATGACCAGACGCGCCACCACGTCGGCGACCTGAGCGAAAAAGGCTGGGAACAGCACAAGCGCATAGCGCAGAGGATCGGTGCCGCCTATCCCGAGGTGTTCGGGGCGGGGACCGAGGTCAGCGCAAGCTCCACCCTCCTGATGCGCTGCGCAATGAGTATGAGCTCTTTCTGCCTGTCGCTCAAGGATATGTACCCGGGGCTCCGGATTACCGAGTCCGCCAGCGTGTCCACGCTCGACGAGCTCAATCCCCACGCGAAACTCAATCCCCACTATCGCGGCGTCGATCCCAACGATGGCAAAATGAGCTATCTGGACCCCTGGGGAGGCTGTTATCTGACTTTCGGGCGCGAACACGTCGCCTATGAGGCCATACTCGGACGCATCTTCACGAGTATGGATTATCTCCGCACCCTCGGGGAGCCGCTGCTCTTCGTCTCGGACCTGTACAACTTCATAATGAATGCGCAGGACACCGATACCGGAGTGGATATGATGGACGCGTTCCTGCCTTCCGAGCTGTACGGGCTCTGGGAGTGGGACAATTACTGGTATTGGCTGACTTTCGGCGGCGACCGTTACACGGATATGCCCGTGCTCGAGCATTTCCTGGACCGCTGCGAGGAAGATATGGCACTCGGCAGGCCTTTCGTGCGTCTCCGCTTCGGCCACGACTCCATCGTCATTGCCCTGCTCACTATGCTGAAAGCTGATGGTATGGGCAGGATGCCGGAGAGCGCCGATGCCATTCCGGAGGTGTTCCGCAGCTACGAGATCCCTATGGCTTCGACCCTGTACTTCGTGTTCTACAGGAACAGGGCCGGCGATGTGATCTTCAAACTGGTCCACAACGACCGCGAGGTCACGCTGCCTCTCCAGAGCGTCTCGGGCAAGTATTACCGCTGGGACGACCTGCGTTCGAGTTGCCGCGATCTGATTGCGGCAGCAAGGGCAAGGTAGATTTTCAGCCGATCCTGAAAGCCTTCTTCACGTTCTCCACCTCGTCGAGTTCCTCCCAGGCGAAGAAGTGGATGCCGCCCTTGACGTAGGGCGTGCGTCCGAGATGGCCGTAGCAGGCCGTGGGCTCGTAGATCGGTTTTTTCAGGCCGAAACGCTCCACGATTGCAGCCGGCCGCAGGTTCCAGATTCCGCTGATCTTCGATGCGATGTAGGCGTCGGTGGCCTCGCCTGCAGCGTCAGAGATGCCGTTGTTGTTCTCCGGTTTCACGTGTGCTGTGCCGTAGGTGTCGACGAAGATGCTGACCGGGTCGGGCTTTCCGATGGCGTATGCGAGCTGGACGAGACATTCGTCAGCCACACCTGCCGCCACGAGGTTCTTGGCTATGTGACGGGCGGCGTATGCGGCGCTGCGGTCCACTTTCGAGGGGTCCTTGCCGGAGAATGCTCCGCCGCCGTGCGCTCCGCGTCCGCCGTAGGTGTCTACGATGATCTTGCGTCCGGTGAGCCCGGTGTCGCCGGCGGGACCGCCCAGAACGAACTTGCCTGTCGGGTTGACGAAGAGCTCGTACCCGGAATTGAAGAGCCTTGCGGTTCCTTCGGGCAGGGAGGCGATCAGTCTGGGGATGACGATGTTCTCCACGTCGGCCTTTATCTTCTCCTGCATCCTTTCGTCAGTGTCGAACTCGTCGTGCTGGGTGGAAAGGACGATGGTCTTGATCTTCAACGGCTTGTGGCGCCCGGAGAACTCTATCGTGAACTGTGATTTTGCGTCGGGACGGAGATAGGGCATCAGCTGCGGCTCGTTGTGGCGTATGTCGGCCAGCGTCCTGAGCAGCCTGTGTGACAGGTAAACGGCGAAGGGCATATAGTCCTCCGTGTCGCGGCAGGCGTATCCGAACATCATTCCCTGATCTCCGGCTCCTTGTTCTTCGGCTTTTTCGCGGCTCACTCCGCGCGCGATGTCGCCGCTTTGTCGGTGGATGCGGACCTGGACCTCGCAGCCGTCTGCGCTGAAACCGAGCTCCGGACGGTCGTAGCCTATGCTGCGTATCGTTCTGCGTATCGTCTTCTCAATGTCCACGCTGACGCCCTCACGGGCCGAGATCTCTCCGGCCACGATTACGAAATCCGTGGTGCAGAAGGTTTCGCAGGCCACCCTTGCGTCAGGGTCTTGCCTGAGGTATTCGTCTAGGATTGCGTCTGAAATGCGGTCAGCGACCTTGTCGGGATGACCTTCGGAGCCTGACTCCGATGTAAATAGATAATTCATTTTTTAGCATTTTTGGACCAGGTTGCAAGCATACAAATCTTTCCTCGTTGGGGTAATGGGGTGCAAAGATAGTAAAAAATATCCGAATATTTATTGCTGAAATTATTCGTTAAATTCAATTTGTGAATTAACTTTGCGACACAATAATATTCTAACAATTTAATCATTGTTTATGAAAAAATCATTCAAGGTTTTGTTGGCGTCTCTGGCGTCAGCACTTTTTGTCGTCTCCGCCTACGCGCAGATGACGACTTCTGCCCTGAACGGCAAAATCACTGACGAGAACTCCGGCATGGTCGGCGGTATCTGCGGTCAGTTC
>JAKSKA010000027.1 GCA_024401915.1 Bacteroidales bacterium | reverse complement strand
TAAAACCAGCAGATTTACAGTCTGCCCCATTTGGCCACTCTGGTACTTGCCCTTATTGTGCGATGAGCCGATAGGGGGAGTCGAACCCTCGACCTCGAGATTACAAATCACGCGCTCTGACCAACTGAGCTACATCGGCAACGATATTTCAAAGACCCTCTATGTTGAGGACTGCAAATTTAGGGATTTTTTCCAAATTCCCAAAACATTTTCAATTATTTTTTACTGGCCACGTCTATGCCGAGCTCAGGATGGCGCGAGGATGAATTGCGGAGCAGCGTCGCAACGATGCAGGCCACGATCCCGAGACCTATGAATACATATTCCGCGCGCGAGGCGGCATCGACGCCGCTGTATGCGTTGAATATCCTGCCGACGAAGATCGGAACCAGCAGCATCCCCATATTCTGGATCCAGTAGATGAGGGAATATGCGGTGCCGAGGTTCTTCTCCGGGATGATCCTGGGCACGCTGGGCCACATCGCCGACGGGACGAGCGAGTATCCGGTCCCGAGCATCGCTATGCCGGCGTAACCCCACGCGGGGACGCCCTGGGGCGCGAACGCCAGGACGAGATGGGCGCCGAGCACCAGCGCCGAACCTCCGAGCATCCACAGCGTCGCCTTCCCGGTCCTGTCCACGAGCGCACCGAAAAGCGGCGTGAACACGACGGTGAAGAAGGGTATCATAGTAATCATCCACTTCGCGCCGTCAGCTTCCAGCCCGAAGCGCGGGATGACTATGGCGGTGCCGAACTTCTTGAAGGAGATGATGCAGCAGTAGAAGAACACGCAGAGCAGGGAGATGAGGATGAACCTGGGGTTGCCTATCACCTTGAGGATGTCGCTCCACTGGAACTTGTCCTCTTCCTTTTGTGCTCCGCGGCCGCTCACGATCCCGTTCTCCCTGTCGTGCATCCTGTCCATCGCGATGAAGATGCCCCAGGCCACCGTGCCGAGCATCAGCAGCGCGAGGCCGAACAGTGCGGGCTTCGAGGTCTCCCAGAGGCTGTATGTCCCGCCTGCGGCTTTCTGTGCCACGAGCATAGGGGAGATGATGAACGCGCTGGCCGTGCCGAGACGTGCAACCGCTACCTGCAGGCCCATTGCGAATGCGACCTTCCCGCCCTTGAACCACTTGGCGATGGAGCGCGTGACCGCCACTCCGGCTATCTCGCTGCCGAGGCCGAAGATCATACAGCCGGCGTATGCGAGCGCGAGCGATTTCCCGGGAGCCATTCCCGACACGAGGGCGCCGTAGACCATCAGCGCGCCGATGGTCATCAGGGCGACGAAGACGGAGCCCACGATCCTGACGCCGAAGACGTCGAGCAGGATGCCGCATACTATCAGGCCTCCGCAGACGCAGAGGAACGAGTAGCCGCCGGCGTAGAAACCATAGTCGGCGCTGTCCCAGCCGAGTTCCAGGCATTCGGGATGCTGGAACAGCTGCGACAGGGTCGAGAACATGTCGTCGAAGAAATACGACGCGAACATCGGGACGCACAGCAACGCCAGCGCCAGCCATATCTTCCTGCGGCTCTTTTCCATATCGATTTATTTTATGTTCGGTTCTTCAAGTCCGTAGCCGCTCTTCCTGTCTTCCTTCTTCAGCAGCAGGCTGAGCAGGAATGCGAGGACGCCGAAGCTGGAGAATACGATCATTGGCACGAGGTAGCCTCCGGTGGACTGGCGCAGCGAGCCGCTGAGCATAGGGACGCAGCAGAGACCGCCGTTCTGGACCCAGAAGATCAGGCAGTATGCGCTGCCGAGCACTTTCTCGTCGATGATCTTCGGCACGGAGGGCCAGAGCGCTGCGGGAACGAGAGAGAAGCTGACACCGAGCACGACGATGAGCAGCACAGCCAGCCACTTGTAGGGCAGCACGGGCAGCAGGAATGCGAAGCTGAGGTGGCAGGCAATCATTATCAGCGAGCCGAGCATAAGCATCGTGGCTCCCTTGCCCTTGCGGTCCAGGAAGATGCCGAGCAGGGGAGTGAGCACTATCGCGAGCAGCGGGAAGCAGCTGAAGAGCCGCGCGGCCGTCATCGGGTCCACTCCGAGTGTCTCCTCAAGGAAGTTGGGCGCATAGCGCTGGAAGGGGAATATTGCGCTGTAGTAGAGCACACAGAGCAGTGCCACGATCCAGAACATCTTGCTCTTGAAGATCGCGCCGAGGTCGGAGATGTGGAATTCGTCCTCGGGGGATTTCTCTTCGGTTGCGAGCCCGGCGCTGATGAGCTGGGCGTCGAATGTGCGGTCCATTATGCCGAAGATGATGAAGTTGACCAGGCCGATGCAGAGCAGTGCGCCGCAGAAGCCGAGCGGGGCTATGATGGAGCCGCCGAAGGCCTTGGAGATGATGGGCGCTATCCACATCACGGCGAAGACGCCCACGCGGGCGACAGCCATCTCGAGTCCCATTGCGAGAGCCATCTCCTTGCCCTTGAACCACTTGGCCAGGATCTTTGAGACGTTGGTGCCTTCCATTTCGCAGCCGCAGCCGAAGATCATGAAGCCCAGGGATGCCATCTTGGCGTTGGCGGGCATTGCGGGCCACCAGCTGCCGAGCCACTGGTACAGCCCGGTGGTAGCGAACCAGTCGCTGATGCCTATGAACTTTATCGCGGCGCCGGCGACCATAAGGCCGGCCGACAGGATTCCGGAGAAACGTACGCCGAGCTTGTCGAGAATCACGCCGGCTATGATGAGGAAGCCGCAGACGTTGACTATGTATTCGGAGGCGGCGTATTTGCCGAACACCCCGCTGTCCCAGCCCAGACCCGTCTCGACGAGCGATTTGAGAGGGGACATCACGTCCACGAACATATAGGCGAAGAACATCATCATCGCCACGAGTACAAGTACACTCCAGCGCGCGAGCGCCGAGTCGTTCATCAGTTTGTTGACCTTTTCAGACATTATACAGTGTTTTTTATGATTCGTCTCAATTCCGCGAAGTTACTTTTTTTGACGAAAAAGTCAAAATATTATAGTATATTAGCGATGTTTTTGCAATTTTATGTACGAAATCCTGGATAAAATAAATTCACCGGCGGACCTCAAACCGCTTTCGATGGACCAGCTCCGCAAGCTTTGCGGCGAACTCCGTTCGTATATGGTGGAGTGCTGTGCGGTCAATCCCGGACATCTTGCGTCCAGCCTCGGGGCGGTGGAGCTGATAGTCGGCTTCCACTATGTCTTCGATGCCCCTGCGGACAAGCTCGTGTTCGACGTGGGCCACCAGGCTTATGCCCACAAGATACTCACCGGACGCCGTGAGGCTTTCCGCAGTTCGCGTACACGCGACGGGATCAGCGGATTCCCGCGCCGCGACGAGAGCGAGTACGATGCTTTCGGGGTGGGCCATTCGTCCACGTCCATCTCCGCCGCCCTCGGCTTCTCCGAGGCTGCGAGGCTGCTGGGACGCGACGAGAAGGTGGTCGCCCTCATCGGTGACGGCGCGCTTACCGGCGGAATGGCGTTCGAGGCGCTGAACAATGCGGGCGAGAACAATTCCGACGTCCTCGTGATCCTGAACGACAACAACCAGTCCATCGACGCTCCGCGCGGCGGACTCCACAAATACCTCTTCCACATAATCACGAGCCATTCCTACAACGCGATGCGCGACAAACTGTGGCGCAGTCTCGGCGAGGGGAATGCGCGCAGCTCGCTCAGGCGCATAGCCAGGCGGGTAAAGGGCCTTTTCTTCGGCAAGGGCGGCGGAGACCTTTTCGAGACTCTCGGATTCCGCTATTTCGGGCCGGTGGACGGCAATGACGTCGAGGCGGTGGTGAAGTCGCGGCGGCGCCTCCGGAGCGTGCAGGGCCCCCGTCTCCTCCATTGCTTCACGACGAAGGGACGCGGATATGCGCCGGCAGAGGCCGATCCGGTGGTCTGGCACGCGCCGGGACGTTTCAATCCGGAGACCGGCGAGCGCATAAAGGTCGAGCGCAAGGCTGACCGCTACCAGGACGTGTTCGGCGCCGTGCTGAACGAACTTGCGGAGCAGGACGGCCGCGTCATCGGCATCACCCCGGCGATGGCTACGGGTTGCGGGATGAATGTCTTTGCGGAGCGCTACCCGGAACGTTTCTTCGATGTCGGCATCGAGGAGGAGCACGCGGTCACGTTCTCGGCAGGACTGGCTGCGGGAGGCCTGCGCCCGTTCTGCAACATCTATTCGACTTTCTCGCAGCGCGCCTATGACCAGATAGTCCACGACGTCGCCCTGCAGCGCCTGCCGGTCGTGCTCTGCTTCGACCGCGCCGGACTCGTAGGCGAGGACGGGGCCACACACCACGGTGTGCTGGATCTGGCCGCATACAGGAGCGTGCCCGATACGATAGTTTCTGCGCCGAAGGACGAGATAGAACTGAAGAACCTTATGTTCACGGCTCTCCATTGCGCCACGGGTCCTTTTATTATAAGGTATCCGCGCGGAATCGGGGAGGGTGTGGACTGGAAGGATGTGGCGTTCGAGGAGTATGAGGTCGGACGGGCAGTCGAACTCAGGAAAGGCGGCAGTGTAGCCGTGGTCGCTACCGGCCCGGTGGTGAACAGGGCTGTCGAGGCTGCGGAGGAAATCGGCGGAGATGTTGTCGGAGTGTATGATTTCCGCTTCCTGAAGCCTCTGGATGCTGAAATGCTGAATCTTGTCCTGTCTTCATACAAGGCTGTCCTGACCGTCGAGGACGGTTCGCTTGCGGGCGGTCTCTATGGCGCCGTCTGTGAATTTGCGGCCGCTGCTGACTGCAGGGTGCGCATCCACGGTCTGGGCATTCCCGACAGGTTCATTCCCCAGGGCCGCCAGAGTGACCAGAGGGCAGAGTGCGGGCTGGACAAAGAAGGTATAATAAAAGGTATAAAGGAACTTCTGTAGTATGCAGGAGGAGATGATCACATCCGTCCACAATCCCAAGGTCAAGGATCTCCTTGCCCTTCAGGAGAAGTCGCGCCTGCGCCGCGAACGCGCTTTGTTCGTGGTCGAGGGGCTGCGCGAGCTGACCCATTGCCTCGAGGGCGGATACGTTGTCGATACCCTTTTCGTGTGCAGGGAACTTCTTGCGGGCGGACTTCCCGTCCTGCCTCCCTCAGCGCACGTCTTCTCCGTGTCGAAGGATGTCTATTCGAAGATCGCCTGCCGCGAGACGACGGAAGGGGTAGTGGCCCTGATCCGGTACAGGTCCCTGCGCCTGGAAGACCTGGAACTCCCTGACAATCCGCTTGTGGCGGTTCTCGAGAGTGTCGAGAAGCCCGGGAATCTCGGGGCCGTACTGCGCAGCGCCGATGCCGCCGGGGTGGACGCTGTCCTGGTGTGCGACCCGCTTACGGATATCTATAACCCCAATCTCATACGTGCCAGCCTCGGCGGCGTGTTTACCGTTCCTTGTGTGCCCTGTGCGTCCGAGGAGGCCATCCGGTTCCTGAAAAGCCGTGGGGTCAGGATCCTGACGGCGCAGCTGCAGGATTCGGAGCTGTATTATGATTGCGATATGAAGGGCGGCACCGCGATAGTTATGGGCACGGAATCAACCGGTCTTACCGATGTATGGCGCAAGGCTGCCGATGCCCATATACGCATCCCTATGCTCGGCAGGCTGGACTCCCTCAATGTTTCGGTCTCGGCTGCCGTGCTTCTTTTCGAGGCGGTAAGACAGCGCAATGGATAGTTTCGGCCTCATAGGACATCCCGTTTCCCATTCCCATAGCCCGGCTCTTTTCCGGAAGGCTTTCGGGGAGGATGTAGTGTATGACCTCATCGACTGCGGGAGCTTCGATGAAGCGTGGACGCGCTTCGTGTCCGGACCTTACAGGGCCGTGAACGTGACGGCACCCTTCAAGGAGGATGCTGCCCTGAAGGCGGATGTCCGCGGACCGGAGGTGGAGCGCTGCGGAGCGGCCAACATACTTCTGAAGAAGGATGGCGTCATTGTGGCCCGCAATTCAGATTATCTCGGCGTCAGGGCGCTTCTGAGGCGGCTCATATGCCGTTTCCCAACCAGGCCGTCCTGTGCGGTCATAGGCTTCGGAGGGGCCGGGAAAGCCGCTTTCGCCGCTGCGGAGGAGGGAGGGTTGGCCCCATCCCTTTACAGGCACGATGGCAGCGGGAGCGGAGTGGCTGCGGATATCGTGCTCTTCACCCTGCCGCGCCGTGTGCCCGGCTGCGAGCTCATCCGCTGCGCCGTGCTGGTCGAGGCGAATTACCTGGATCCAGTCTTTTCCGGGGACGCTCCCGAAGGCGGATATGTTTATATCTCCGGGGAGGAGTGGCTGGAATCGCAGTTCAGAGAAGGGATTGAATTCTTTTTGGGCAAATAGTTTTTTTTGTATATTTGTCCCATAAAGTCAATTAAAAACATTATGACGAATAGAAATTATCTTGCCCCGGTGATTGAGGAGATCAATCTCGGGATGATTGAAATTCTCTGTCAATCAATTGAGGAGTACACTTCAGAGACTGTTGATTTTGATAAATAAGGCTATGAAGAGGATTTCAATGTTTTTTGTTCTGGTTTGCGGCGCGTTTGCGCTTGCATCCTGTGAGAAGGAAAGCCCCGCTCCCGAGGCTTCCTCGTCCGTATCAATCGAAGTGGCCCTTCCCGATGACCTGAAGACGGTTCTCGGTGAGAAGGAGGGTACGTCCTATCCCATTTACTGGCAGACGGGCGATGTGCTCACCCTCAATTGCGTGAAATCATCCCCCATTACCGTGGAAACACCAGGCAAGATTGCGTCTTTCACTTTCGACGGCGTTTTCGATGCTCCCTTCAATCTTCTCTATAATGGAAAGGAAGGCGAGTCCGACATTGTCAGCTTCAAGACGTCCCAGACCTATGTCCCCGGTTCTTTCGATCCCGATTCCGCTCCTATGTATGCGTCCTCCGGTGACGCCTGGGCTTCACTGAAACTTGTCCCGCTGAACTCCGTTCTCTGTTTCAATCTCAAGAGCGAGGCTGCCGAGACAATCAAGAGCATTGTCGTAAAGGCTGCCGGTGGCGAGATTATCGGAGGTGATTTCCGTATCGGCTCCAGTTCCGGCCTGCTGAATGGCAGCCTTACCCCGGTTTCCGGAGGCTCGAATACGGTTTCGCTCAATCTTGGCGATGGCGTTACGCTTACTTCCGCCGCTGAACCTTTCTATGTGACGATTCCTGCCGGAACGTACAGCCAGGGCTTTACGGCTACGGTTTATACCGCAAGCGAGTCTATGGAACTCAAGTTCTGGAGCGCCGAGGGAAAAACTGTGCCTGCCGGCAAGGTTTATGAACTTGCTGCAAAGGAATTCGAGGCCAACGGCAGCGGCGAGGAGATAATAATCGCCGATATCGACGATCTTGTCGCTTTCAGTACTTCATATGCCAGCCAGGCCGCTTCCTCCGGAAAGACCTTCAAGGTGATTGCCGATATCGATGCGACAGGCTCCTCGTACAAGGCCGTCAACAATTTCTACGGCACCTTCGACGGCTGCGGCCATACCATCAGCGGCCTTACCGGACCGCTCTTCAGTCAACTCTATGGCGTTGTACGCAACCTTACCGTTGAGTCGAACTTCGAATATAAGGGCAAGAATGCATCCAATGACTGCGGAACCGATTATGGCATCGGAATCCTCTGTCACTACGTTTATTGCTATATCGGAGGCAGCAGCGCCAATGGAAATACCAATGCCCTTATCGAGAACGTCACGACCAGGGGATCTCTTGCTCTTACGGCTCCTACTGCCAGTGCGCACGCTTTCCAGATTGGAGGAATCGCCGGCGCATCCAACGGCGTTCCCATCAGGAACTGTACGAACTATGCGTCCATCAGCATAACTGACGGTTACAGTGTTGCCGCCCATACATCAGGCACCACTGCCTTCACCCTTGCAATAGGCGGCATCGTCGGTACCTGCCAGACAACGGCCGGAAGTTCCGTCACAAATTGCGTCAACTATGGTGACGTGACCGCCGGTCAGAGTGGCGCCGGGGAAGGAATGTACGTCGGCGGAATTGTCGGCTACCACTGCAAGAAGGCGTCTGTTGAGGACTGCGCCAATTACGGAAAGGTCGAGATGACAGGAAAATGCAGCGCCGGCGTGAGCCTTGGCGGCATCGTCGGAGACAGCGCGGCGACGGACGGCCCTACCTATACAAACGATACGAACTATGGAAAGGTGGTGTTCTCAGGCAACGTTACGACATCTACCTCATATATCGGCGGCATTGCCGGAAGGCCTAACAACCGCTTGATGACGAACCTCAGCAATGAAGGTGATATCGAACTTGTCGGAACAACCGGATCCGTCATCCAGGCAGGCGGAATCGCCGGAGCCAGCATCCTGAAGGAGAGCACCGGGCTTAGAAACAGCGGTGATATGCTGGTTTCCTGCAATTGCTCTTATGTCTTCGCAGGCGGTATTGCAGGCTATCAGGGTGGATATTCGATAAATGATGTCTATAACAGCGGCGATATCACCGTCGACGGCTTGAAATGCTCGGCTGGTACCGGAATGGCCCTCGGCGGCATCGTCGGCCAGCGCAAGGGGTCCCATACGCTTAAGGATGCCGTCAATGACGGAAACATCACAGTCAAGAGCCTTGACAGCGGATGCGCTTCCTGCCGTTACGATATCGGCGGCCTCGAGGGTTATGCATACAAGGACGATGCATCCACCACCTATACTTATACTGACTGCATCAACAAAGGAAGAATTGCGGTTGAGGATATCTTAAAGGGCAATCCTGTCCGTGTCGGCGGACTTGTGGGACACATTCTCATCGGCAAGACCGGTAATGCAGGCAAGCTGATTATGACCGGCTGTGAGAATGATGGCGAGATATACGTCAAGGGCGGATATGACGTCGACGTGTATGCGGGCGGTATCGCAAGCGACCTCAGGACAGCCAGCGGAAGTGCAACGTTCACCGACTGTGTCAACAAGGGCGCCATCACTCTTGACGGATATGCCGGCAAGGACCGTGTCTGCCTCGGTGGCATCGCCGGACAGTCGTATTACTCCACGAATACCGACACTTTCGACGGATGTGCAAATTACGGAGTTATTACTCTCAAGGAGGATAAGACGGATTCCAAGCGTCCTGCAGCCGGCGGCATAATCGGTATGGCTTCAGGCACGAGCTCCTCTGTCCTTCTGACTCTCAACATAAGGAACTGTACCAATAACGGAAACATAGAGAGGTATATCACGAATGCGAGCGAAATCGCGCGTACGGGGAGCACGAATTATCCGCTTCTTTCCGTTGCGGGCGGCATCGTCGGCGGTCTCGGATACTTCAATAGCGGAGACGGCGCCAACTGCTATGTCAAGGCATCGATTGAATCCTGTACCAACAATGCACTCATATCGTTCAACCGCAGGAAGGGCTCCATCACCGGAAATCCTGCAGAAAAGAATGGCGATGGCGAGAACGTTTACACGGGCGGTATCGTCGGCCTCTCGTTCACGAAGGTGTCGAATGGTATCGATATCGTGAACTGCGTAAATAACGGCAGGGTAGGAAGCAACTTCAGCAAGGCAGGCGGAATCGTTGGAATCCAGCGCTCCAATACGGCAATCCGCGGAACCAAGAACGGTGACGGCACTATCACGTACTGCGTAAGCAATGCTCCCGTAGGCCATCCCGGCGTTTCGATCGGAACGACCGGCACCGTCTACGGCTATCACGGTGGCATCTCCGGCTATGTGTTTGGTGACGGTACCAACAGCATCGAGTACTGCTACGTGACTGACAACTGCTGGCTTTCCGGAAATTACGGTTCCGGCGGACTTGTCGGAGTGTTGTGCTCGGGCTCAAGCTATGCTTCGCCTGTCATCAGGTATTGTAAGTCCAAGGCCAAGGGACGTCCTTCTTCCGATGCAGCGGCTCTTGTCGATGGCGGAAAATACGGTATTGCATTCGGAGCTATCGCAAATAAGGATCACGGTCTCGATGCTTTGGCAAAGGTCAGCGATCTTGCCCTCGGAGGAACTTGCTACAAGAATAAGGATTCAAAGTGGGGCGCCGTTACCCTTACGCTTGACAACTATGCCAATTATATTGGAGCGGTAAGCTACTGCCCTAATCTTGAGTGGGCGGAAGCTGCGAATGTCCGCTTATGGGATGGCTCTTCTGCCACTTCCTGGGAATAGGAAACGCCGGCATCCTGTAGAATAATCCAGTAAATCGAAGGGGTGACACAAGTCTGCACGGGCTTTGCTGTTTCCCCTTCCTTTTTGTCATTTTGATTGAAAAATCATAAGAATGCATTTCCCGAAAATAGGAGTGATATTTTTATAAGTTACTGATTATCAAATAAAAGATATTTCCCGTTTTTCCCTTTTTATTTGCGCGCGCTCATTGAGTGGCAAATCCGATTAAATTTGCAATGTAACGCTATCATAAAAAAGGTAACCAATCGATGCAGACGGAGAGAACAAAAACAGTATTCAGCTCGCTTGGCTGAACCGTCGCAGTCCTGCTCGCAGCGGCTCCTTCTTTTGCCGCGAAGCCCAAGGGGGGCGACCAGCCCAAGAAGACCCTCAGGGTCCTGTACTGGAATATCCAGAACGGTATGTGGGCAGGGCAGGAGGACAACTACCCGCACTTCGTGGCTTGGCTCACCTCCAAGAACCCCGACATCCGCATCTTCGGCGGGGCCGCCCAGATCTACTATACCGGCACGGACAAGCATATGCCGAACGAAGAGCGCTATCTTCCCGCCCATTGGGATGAGCTCTGCGCCCGCTGGGGCCATCAGTATCACAAGGTGACCCCGCGCCGCCACAGCAGGTCGACGCCTTTCGGTCTCGGCAACTACCCCCAGTGCATTACCTCGCGTTATCCCATCGACAGTATCGCAGCCCTCAAGGGAAACAGGGACGCCGATACCGTGCTCGTTAACTACAGCGGCTGGTATCAGGTCCACGTGGACGGCGTCGAGAAGCCGTTCAACATCGTGACGCTTCACTTGAAGAACGGGAAGGCCGGATATGCCGTCCCCGCTGAAAAGAAGGCTGAGAGCGCCGAGCGTTATGAGGGTGAGCAGCACCGCGTTAAAGAATTGGCTTATCTGATGGACCATACGATCCGTAAATCCCAGGATCCCGACCGTGAATTCTGGATAATGGCCGGAGACTACAACTCCTACAGCCGTGTGGACAACTTCAAGTACAGGTGGAACAATGCATCCCTGGGCTTTACGACCCAGAATTATATGCTTTCCGAGAAGTCCCCGTATTTCGATATCGTCGCGGAGAGTTT
>JAKSKA010000026.1 GCA_024401915.1 Bacteroidales bacterium | reverse complement strand
GGTGTTATGTGCAGATGTGGTGATTATACGATTAGGTCCTGCCGTATCAATGAATCGAGTGTCATAATGAAGATGCAATTGAAAGTGCCGCCATATCCCCTATCCTCTCGCCGAGCTCGGCGGGTTTGACCTTGCAGACCGAAGCCGAAACGGGGAGCGAGTCCCTGTCTATCGCCGCCTGCATATATGGCCGGATCAATTCCTCGGCTCTGACGAAAATGCTTCCGATGACAATCGCTTCGGGATTAAGGATGTCGATAAGGACGGAAAGGGCCCTGCCGAGATAGGTTGCCGATATCCTGTAAACCTCCTTTGCGAGTTCGTCGCCATCTCTTGCCGCCTCGGCAACGGATTTCGCGGTAATGGCGGAATAGTTCCCGTCCGGACACCAGACGACCCTGTGTCCCATCATATTCTGCTCCTTCGCGAGAGTTGCCGCTATCTGCGCTATGCCTCCACCGCTTGCAAAACCTTCCATCGAACCGGCCTTTCCGTATCCGACCGGCCCGAATTCGCTGAGCCTGATATGACCGACCTCCCCGGCATTGTCGTTGGTGCCGGAATACAGTTTCCCGTCGATGATGAGCCCGGCCCCCATCCCTGTTCCGAAAGTGAGGAAAACCATATTCCGCGTTCCACGTCCGGCCCCGTATTTCCATTCCGCAAGCGCACAGGCATTGGCGTCGTTCTGAAGGTACGCCCTTATCCCGGTTGCTTCCGTCACGAGATTCACGATCGGCACGTTATCCCAGCCCGGGAGGTTCGGCGGAGACATAACGACTCCAGACGTGCTGTCAAGAGGGCCGCCGCAGGATATCCCCACCGCCTTGGTATTGCCGGCATCGAGACCGTGCCTGGCGCACATATCTTTCACAACTTCCAGAATCGACGCGACTGTACTGTCCTTGTCCGTCGTATCAAAGCGGATTTTATCCACGATGTCAAGGACGCCGTCAGTATCGACTCCATAGATTACAGCACACTTGGTGCCTCCGATATCTATGCCCAGAAGATTTTGAACTTTGCTCATATTATCTCAATTTAGTCTTTATGTTTTCGGGATAGTCCGTTCCGCTCGCGATGACATCGCTGCTTGAATAAACGTTGCCGTACGGGTCCTCCACCTCGACACGCAGTTCCGACGTGTCAGAGCCGAGGGTGGCCTTCCACATATGGTGCATCTCGGGGTAGTAGCTGGTGTTGTCCATCCCGAGGCCGAGAACGCCGATGTGGTAGCCTATGGCCCACCAGTCCTGGCTGGACGATGTGGACACGTCGCATACCGCCCCGTCCGAAAGCGGAGAGAAGGTCTGCTTTACGTTCCCCATATGGACCGCACGCTTCTCCACCCCGTTTTCGATTGCCTTCACAGTCCAGGTCTCGTCCCCGTTGAACACGTTGATGAGTATCTGGCGGGAAAGCGTCGGATGGCGGAACAGGGCGTGGGGGCCGCCATACTCCAAGCCGCCGCGGTAAATCCTCATCTGGCCGTCACGCGTATTCATCCCTTCGTTGTAGCCAAGGAACCAGGAGTCACGGATCGTGTTGCCGGAGAACCTGTACAGCGTGTAGCCGGCCGGCACGCCGTCCCCGCCGATGCGGCTCCACCACCACTGGCCGCACACGGCGCTGTGGATGTGCTCGAAAAGGCCGCCGCCCATATCCACGCCGCGATGGAAATGCTTGTGGCCGGCGAATATGGACGAGTTTGTAAAGCCCTTCAGGAGATTGAGCACCCCATCCACATACTCCCCTTCCGAAGCATAGGAAAGAGGGATATGGACGCACAGGACGACCGCATTGTCGGCGCTCACGTTCTTCAGGTCCTCGCGCAGCCATTTGATCTGGGCGGAGGTGAAGCCGCCGTGGTATGTCGTGGCATCGTAAATGACGTTCCTCATACAAACGAAATGGACCTTTCCCCTGTTGAAGGAATGGTTCACCGGGCCCAGGCTCTCCTCGAAGACACGCTGGGCCTTGAGGTAGGCCGTGCTGCTCGTCTCGTCGGGTTTCAGCGGGGAGCTCTGACGGAAGAAAGTGTAGTCGTGGTTGCCCATAGTCTGGAATACGGGCATATCGATGCCGGCAAAATGCGAGCGCATTATATCCATACCGGGAGTGGAGTTGCGTCCGCCCTCGGAATAGACTATGTCTCCCAGGGTCACGCCATAGCAGGGAAGCGGCCCCTGCTCCCGGATATGGGCGTTGACGGCAGGTACGACCTCGTCACGGAAGCGGTCGGTGTCCGGCATCGTCTGGGCTACCGGGTGGGCCTTGTCCTCATACGAGCGTGGCTGGTAATGGGCCTGAGGGTCAGCCAGGGCGAACAGTATGAAATCATTTTCGGGTTCGATGCGATTCAGACAGAAGTCATATACGTGCTTCCCTGTCTGGTAGCGCTTGAAATAATACGGACAGCCGTCGGCGTTCTTCTCTATGGCCGCATCCGAGGGGTGGGAGAAATAAACGTACCAGCTGTCACTAGTGGTACGAAGGGAATAATAGCCGCTATCATCCGTGAGCGTCACGTTGAAGCCGTCGCTTACCGTGACCCCGACAGCCGGCTTGTTGTCATCGTACCATATATGACCCTGGGCATAGAATCCAGAAGGAAGACCATCCTCCTGCTCTTCCTCCGTGGGGAAATTGGAAAAATCAGGATATACGGGAGATGGGCAATACGGATCATCCTTGCTGCAGGCCGCCAGGAGGCCCAGTGCAGCAAATGAAAGTGTGATGAGAAAACGTCTGATCATTTTGTTCTGCGCTTATAGTGCGAACCTGTCCGGAAGCCGCGGTAGTCTCTGGTAAGCACGCTGGTGCGGTATTCCACGTTCCTGCCCGATGGCATATGGTGGGTGGCGACTATCTCCCAGTCTTTTTCCAGGGCCGGGTCGCCACAAGGGGCCTCGAGTATCCAGAACGCGTCCAGCTTGTCCCTGTATATTCCCCTGCCTCCGCAGGGAGCCCCGTGGACGTTTACCATATAGGCATAGGTGCAGGCGTCAGGGAATTTGAATTCAGTCTGTTTCATCGGGACCTCCCTCCCGCCCTGGACGAACTTGACATCCCAGCCGCGGGTGCCGTCCCACACGCGGACGACAAAGCAGCCCTTGAGCTCTTCGGGCCAGCCATAGGTCCTGGGCATCTTCGAGGGACCTTTCAGACCTGAATACGGCGTATGCTCGTCGTATGAATCGTTGCCGTCGTACACCCTCATCTGCAGGTCCGCACCTTCTCCGGTGGCCTTGTTGTATTCCTCCGAGAGCACGCCGTCCTCGAAATTCAGGACTGCATATCCGTTCGGAGAGCCGTTTGGCGACACATTGCTGTACCACCAGGAGCCGCAAAGGCTCTGGACATTGTGTTCCCAGATGGTGTCGGAGTGCCACACATTGTTGATATTGTGGCTGTGGCCGGAGAGGATGTGGACCTCACGGAATCCGCCCAGCAGCGCTTTGAGTCCGTTCTTGTTGGCGAAACGGCCGAACAGCGGGGAATGCATACAGAGGACCACGGCCCTACTGTCCTTGTCCGTCACGTAGGACAGGTCCTGCCTGAGCCATTCAATCTGGCTGTCCGTCAGTCCGTCGGTATATGCTATCTTGGTGATATCCTTCTGTGAACCCTTGTACTGGACGTTATCGAGGACCACGAAGTGAACGCCGCCCATATTGAAGGAATAGTCGCGCGGTGCACTTTCACGCACGAAACGCTCCGTGACCGCGAGTTCGCTGCGGCCGTCGGCGTTGAAGTGGTCGTGGTTGCCGATACAAAGGAAGAACGGGACCCTTTCGCGCCCGGTGCGGAAAGAAGCGAGCCTTTTCTGAACCGGTGCCGTATATGACGGGGTGTCCGTGACCTGGTCTCCAAGCGCCACCCCGATGACCGGACCGTCCTTGCGGAGGCCGTCTATCGTCTTCTGTATGTCCGGGACACTCTCGCGGTCGAAGCGCTTCATATCGGCAGGCTTCACAACGTGGATGTCGGCAAGGGCGACAAGCGAGAAGCGGCGGGAACCGCTCTTCCGCGGAGTCAGCGGGAAATCATAGGAAGCGGAGGGGATGAGGTGGTAAAAAAGCGGCCTTCCATCACGCCCGAGGGGTATTTCATAAGCGTCAGGGACAGAAATGCCGACAGTACGGGCCAGGGAATCCGCTCTAAGGGAATAGCTGCCGTCACCGGCCGTGACTGTGCAACTGAAGCCGTCCGACACGACCACGCCGGCGATGCCGTTTCCGCTCCCGGAATCCCTGACGAAACCGGAAATCATTACTGCAAGTATGGTCGCCGCGAGCCCTGTCATAACGATTCAGCTTTCAAAAACAAAAGGGCCACCGAAATGACCCCCTTGAAAAAATAAAACAAAACAACTCTCTTAGTAACGTTCGCCATACGCAAAGCCCTTGTAATCGGTGCCGACTATCGAGGACGATGTGTATGTTGCATACCAGCCACTCTTCATATGGTGGGTCGCCGTAACGGTGAAAGACGAAGAATAACTGTCTGACGAGTACCAGATCTGGTCAGTCTCCTTATTGGCATCACCCTGGTCGCCCTGTAATTTGTTGAACACATAGGAAGCGGCGCAGGCATCAGCGACTGGATCGTCGGAAGAGACCCTTGTCATAGTCGCAGATCCGCGCTTCACTTCCCAATAGTCGCTTTCGTCATTCGAAGGGCCGGCGTCAAATATGCGCGTAACAAGTTTGCCCTTTACCGGCGAAGGCCAGGTGTACTCCTTGTAGCCGCGTTTCCCTCCATACCTTATCTTGTCAATAGAGGAAGTCTTATTATAAGTTGCGCCGCCGTCATAGTTGCGCATCTGGAAAGAAGCAGCTTCCTTTGTCACCTTGTTGTATTCAGCGTAGATGTCATCCGAGCCGAAAGTCATAACACCATAGCCCGAAGGAGAGGCCTCGTTGTACGAAACGTCAGCCGACCACCAATAGCCTGCAAGGCTCTGGAGCGTATGCTCGTAAATGCTTCTTCCGCTCTTTGCCGCCCAGCCCCTGTAGAGATTGTTCTTGAGGCAGTGGGTGTGGCCGGACAGGACGTGCACATTGTTGAAATTATTCTTGAGAGCGGACATAATATTGCTCTGGGTATTCGCGTCTCCGCCGGCGGAATTCGCAAGAGGAGCGTGTACGCAGAGAATACCGATCTTGTTCTTCGAATCGTTCACCTTCGAGATGTCATCCATCAGCCAGGCCACCTGGGCAGTCGTAAAACCTTCCCTGCAGCCCGCAGTCTGCCCGGCAACGCCGGTGCCGGTGGCGATGATATCGTCCATAACGATAATATGGGCGTTACCGATATCGAACGAATAGTTCGTGGGCGCGAACTTGTTCACGAACACACCCTCGCAATCATAGTCGGTAGTTTTCGAGCTGTCGTGGTCGTGGTTGCCTATTACATAAAAGACCGGAACGGTGTTGCCGCTATTGTCCTTTATGCTCGTGAATTTTGCGATAACCTTGTCAGCCATCCCCATATTGTTAGTCAGCTGATCGCCCAGGGCTATCGCGATCACGTCTCCGGCATCTTCATTCGCGGGAGACCCGACAGGGATGCCTGTTCCGGTGAGGGTCTTTGCGGTATTGGTTATATCGTTGATGCTGGTCTGGAATTTTGCGAGATCCGTGTCATTCGCTACGTGCGCGTCGGCAATGGCTATTATTGTAAACCTTTCACTTACCGACGCCCTCGTAAAAAGGGTGAAATCGGTGTTGTCCAGTTTGCCGCTGCCTGTCGGGATGGTCACGTTCTTGAAGAAGGCGGGACGGCCGTCAGAGCCGAGAGGGATCTGATATCCGGCAGGAACCGTGATGCTGATTGTACGGGCCGACGGATTAGCCATAATGTAATATGACCCGTCAGTATTCGTCTTCCAGCACCTGTATCCATCCGACACGACGACTCCGGCAATACCTTTGCCGCTATTGTCCTTGACGGTTCCGGACACGTTGTATGCAGCAACGCCACCGTCTTCTCCGAGGAAAGGAGTCGAGGCGGATCCGGAATTCTCGGGACGCCTGTTGAGCACGGGACGGATATTCAGGCCGTAGTAAGGGGCATAGCCTTTGTATGAATCGCTGCCAGGCGTAAATTCACCGCACAGAGGGCTGTTGGTAAGGTTGCCGTTCGAAGGAGTTGCCCTGATTCGGCTGCCGGACCAGATGAAGCAACGGTTATAATCCAGATTATGACCGGGACTGTAATAGCCTCCGTAGGGGAAGAAAATCTCCTGACCGCCTTTTGAGAACTTGAGACCAGGGCATCCGCCACCATCGGCATAAAAGCCAGTGGTGTACCGGTTGTCCTTATAGGACGTAACCGCGAATCCGGTCGAGGTGGCTGAACCGCCATTGGTATAAGTCAGACTGCTTCCGGTGAAGGCATAAACTTCAGCTGCGGTAGGCATACGCCACTCGCTGCCCCAGCGGACGCGCGCGGCATCATACTTCGTGCCGGAAATGTGCTGAAGCACCATCCTTCCCTGAGTGGTCTGGTACTGTTCACGGTATCCGAGATCGGTGCTGGGGAAATTTGTCTGGTCTCCGACGGTCTTGTCTCCCTTGTAGGTATAAGCGCCTTCGGAGAAAGCACCTGAGGCATTATAAACTGTCGCCCTCGGAGCTGCCTCGCCCCAGGAATAATACTCGCCATATCTGTCGTGATAGTCGCTGGTACCGCCACGCGCGCCGAGATTATACGGCGACCAGGCGGGATCGACTACGGTACTATAATACGCATCTTCCAGATTGTTATATGAGTTCACCCCACCTTCATCCTTTTTCATCACCACACCCACGGGGCCGAAATCTATCGCCTCGCTCGCGAGCGGCCTGTCGATAAGTGTCATCGAGCTGACGTCCATCGTGGCTATCTTTCCGCCTTTGCCGGTAACGTTGTTGTTGAAGACCTTGCCGTTGGACTTGTTCATAGCGGCATTGAAGAAGGTGATGATGACGCCGACCGGGTTTTCGAATGATGCTCCGCCTGCAATATCCCTGGAGTGATACATATACTGGGTCGCGGGAATCGACAGATAGCAGCATTCGCCCGCTGCCGAATCGTGACCGAGGTCGATCATCGACACGTTGTCGAAATTGCCGTCATACGCGATTGCTTCTCCGCCGGAGGTCACGTTCCAGGATGTCGTGGTACAATACTCGATGTATCGTATCCCGGCGGGAAGCTTGATCCTCATAAAATAGGAAAGCCTGGTCCCAGTGCTGAAATCCACCTCGAACTTCGTGATGAGTTCGCTGTCGGGATCACTTTCGACCACGGGATCGGATACGACATAGTCATAGGAGCCGAGACCCTCCACGGTGCCGTCCTGACCGAGATAAGAGCAGTTGGCGACTCCGTCTCCGCCCGTGACGTTCTTGCCGAGGATCACCTTCCACTGCGTGTCCTTGGTATAGTCTGTGTACGCGGTGAAACTTCCCTTGTTCGTTCCCACGCCGGACTGGATATTGAACCTGACAAGATCCTTCCCGTCCTTCATCGCGAAGAAGTAATCTCCTTCTTCCCAGACAGAAGCAAGACCGCCGTTCTTGTTCTCCGGATCGTTTTCACTATACGCCAGCTTCACGGCGCCGTCTTCAGGAAGAGTGACGGTTGCCGAAATAAGATTCGCCGGCTCCGGATCGGGTTCCGGCTGTACCGGAGCGGCCTCCTTTGCGCAAGAGCAAACAAGAGCAAGACATAAAGCGCTAACACTCAATAAATTAAACAAATTTTTCATTTTGTGCGAATTTATCATCACTATAAATACACTTATTTCGGCCTTCTCCCGAATAAAAATACAAATTTCAGGGGAAAGGGGTCCGGATGTGTATTTCATATTACATATGAAAATAAAATTCAGGCATCTTTTGTTACTTGTGGTCCTGACCGCAGCCTGCAACAGGGAGGAATATACCCCCGCCGGCGGCGATGAGGTCACCATATACGCAACCGCTTCCCTGCAGGAGCGGACTGCCGCCAAAATGATATATGAAGACCACTGCGACGAGGGCAAGGGCATCCTGTCGGGCTGGAAGACAGGCGACACCTTCCTGGCCCTCGAGGTGAACGGCTCCACCGTCACCCCCGTGACCTTCACCGCAACCGCACCGGCCGACGTGAAAACGACCTTCGTGTCCAGCGGAGCGGTAAGCGCGGACGAGAACACGGTGTGGGTCGCCGTGCTGGGAAAACGAGCAGCCTTCGACGGCTCATCCATAACCTGCAGCTATTCAGGCCAGGACGGGACATTGAAAAATCTCGAGAACTACGATTACGTCACGGCTTCGTCAAAAGGCGGAAATCCGGATTTCAACTACGGCGGAGGGCGGCATCTGAGCCATATCGAGAAGATCAAGCTGCCGGAAGGCGTGTGCAGCCTGGAATTCAACACCTGTGAAAGAAAGGACGAATACCGCATAAACAGCGACGCATCCGTTGATGCCGCCACCGCGGACTACCACGCGCAGGCGGTCAGGACGCTCACGACGGGCGGCGGCTCGAAGAGCGGGCAGACGCTTTATCTTGCAGTGCCGGCCATCGACTACTCCGAGGCCGGGCTCATCGTCACCTTCTTCAACTCCGACAGGACCCGCTCGACGGGAAGGGTGCTCAGCCGTGACCTTTCAGCCGAAGGCGGCAGGATGGGCAGCGCCGATTTCAGCGGAATGGAAATGATAGACAGGCCGGCGGCGGGAGAGGCCGTGGACTTCGTATCGGAATCGTTCATAGCCCTGAAGCACTACGAGAACACTTCCTATTCGGGCATAAATGACGAATACGAATTCCACAGCTGCCCTAAATGGGCCCCGTACAACCTCGGTGCGAAGGCGGCTCCCGCTTCTGCCGAGGAATTCTATGGGGAATACTTCGCCTGGGGTGAGACTTCCCTGAAGGAATCGTTCAGCTGGAACAGCTACAAGCACGCTTCGGACCACTCCGGGATAGGCTACAGGAAGAACTACGTGGGCAAGTCCGACATACCCCTCGAATTCGGGACGATATGCGGCACGAAATATGACGCCGCCAGGGTGCAATGGGGCACCGACTGGCGCCTCCCGTCGCTGGAGGAGATGCTGTCCCTGCTCGGCAACAACGAGATTCTGAACCTGACGTCCGGAGGCAAGGAGGAGCAGACCTCCTCCGGTTTCTATACCAGGGACCTCTCAACCTTCAACGGCACGGACGTGAAGGGACGTTCGTTCACAAAGAACGGGCGCACCATCTTCCTGCCCTATTCGGGCCGTTTCGGATATGCGGAAGGTGGGGAAACGAGCGCCGCCGGCCAGGTGGGGAAGATTGGATATTACTATTGCGGTACACATAATAACATCAGCGGTTCGAAAGAGGCCTACAGGCTGCTTGTGCGCCCCAACCAGGTCGAGCCCTACTCCCAGGAGGCCGGATACGGCTTTTCGGTCAGGCCCGTGCTCGCCGCCGGTTCGACGGCGGAGGATCCCGAACCCGTGAAGGTGAGCGGACGCGTGAGCGACAAATCCACAGGCAGGGGCATCGCGGGCGTGCTGGTGTCGGACGGATACACTGTCTGCAAGACGAACACAGATGGCTCCTACACGCTCCAGGCCGACCCCAGGGCACGTACCATCAATTTCACCATACCCGCCGCATACGAATTCCCCCTCGACGGGGAAGGCAAGCCGGCGTTCTATAAAAAAGTGGCCCTCAGGCCGGGAACGGAGGCCTCCGCATCCATCGAACTGACTCCGCGCGCGAAGGTGGACGAGCGTTTCACCATCATCGCCCTTGCCGACGTCCACGTCCAGACGAACGAGAACCTCGCCCGCTTCAAGAATGACTGCGTGCCGGATATCCGGAACACGATCAGCGAGCTCGCAGCGTCCGGTGAGGCCGGGACGATAATAGGCATAGGGCTGGGAGACCAGCTGTGGGACAACCACGCCTCCGACCTGACCACCGCCGTCAAGAAAGTGTACACCGGCTTCAGCGTGAACGGTGCCGCGATGCCGTTCTTCTACTGCATCGGCAACCACGACCACAGCAGCGGCGTCGGCAAGACAGACATAGAGGCGACGAACCACTTTGTGGACAATTTCTCCCCCACCGACTACTCGTTCGACATCGGCAACGCCCACGTCATCGTCGTGGACGACATCGATTACACCGGGTCCGACGAGGCTTCCGGCGCTTTCAGCAAAATCAAATACAAGGAGCGCATCTCGGGAGAAAAGCTCCACTGGATACGCCAGGACATTGCGAACGTCGAGGACAAGGAGAACAAGGCCGTGATATTCTGCACCCACTCCCCCGTTTACAACGCGCTCGGGAACTCCGAGGAGCTCAAGAGGGAACTCCGGGTCTTCGCCCAGGCCCACATCCTTTCCGGCCATATCCATAATATGTCCAACCACTTCATGAACGGATATCAGGGAAGGGATGGCAGCACGATAATCGAGCACAACATACAGTCGCTCTGCGGTATGTGGTGGCTCGCGGACCTCTCCCCCAACGGCACACCGGCCGGATACGGGGTGTTCACCTTCAAGGGGAAGGGCCTCTACAGCGAATACAACAAGATTACCAAGGAGAGCAAGGATTTCCAGATGAGGGTTTACAACGGGAACGATGTTTACAACGGACGCACCCCGGGGGCCGGCGCCTCGCAGAAGCACAACGAGGATTTCAAATGGGACAGTTCCTACAGGGGAAAGTTCCTCGTGAGGGTATGGAACGGAGACGGCATAATGACCTCGGACAATGAGATGACCTGGAAACTGAGTTTCGTCAAGGACGGCAAGTCAACGCCTATGACCTATCTGAAGGACAACATCGTGGACAAATGCTCCGCCTCGTACATCGTCAACATACTCGGTTCGCCCAACGGCACCGGCGGCTCCGCTACGTCCACGGCCTGGTGGGCCATTGACGCCCCCGGCGGGGATCCTGCAAAGGAGAGCGGATGGAAGATAGTGGCTGAACATCATCTGCCCAGCGGATGGAAGCAGACCTATGAGACCTCGGTGCTCAACAATAATTATTACGGCTACCCTTGTGGAAGCAAATATCCAACAACATATTAATCAAAACCATTATGAACAAAAAACCATTGCTTATCGGCGTAGCGGCAATCGTGCTTTGCGCAAGCGCCTGCAACAAACCCAACACCGATGACCCGACGCCCCCTCCGGGACCCACTCCCACGGAGATCAATTCCAACAACGCCGCTCCCGGCGGATTTATCGACAATGGCAGCGAAAGCTGGGATTAACCCTTTAACACTATGACAATGAAAAGGAATTTCTACCTTCTTGCAGCCGCTGCTGCATTGATTCTTGCCGGATGTGCAAAAGAGGCCGTTAACGGAACGCCTGAAGTGAAAGCCGTGACCGGTGAAATCTGCGCTACGGCAAACGTACCCGCAGGTCTTGAACTGAAGGTCGCCCTTAACGACGAATTCAACGAGACCGATATGATGGGCGACATCAAGGCCGCCTGGGAAAAAGGCGACAATTTCACCGCATTCGCAACCACCGGCGGTGTGGTCAGCCCTATGACCTTTGAATTCGAGTCCGCAGACGCAAAGGGCGTTGGCACCTTCAAGGCAAAGACCGACGCGACGGTTGATGAGACTACCGTATGGACCGCAGTCCTCGGCAACGTCGCCCTGAGGGACACCACGGCGAACTGCAACTACAAGGTCCAGGCCGGCACG
>JAKSKA010000025.1 GCA_024401915.1 Bacteroidales bacterium | reverse complement strand
GCGGAGAGCGGGACGGAGCGTCGTAGACGCGATGTCGGTAGCTCGGGAGCCGCGGAGTTCTCTCAGAGGCATGTTGCTGCCGCTGCTGAGCTCCGCTCATAAAAAAAGGTCGACTTTGACAGCCGACCTTTATAAAGTATCTTAAGTAAAATTACTTGCTGATGATGGTAGCACGGTTGAGAGCAGGTGTAGCGAAGATGTCGTTGCCACCATTTGCCTTAACGGTGAAGTTGCTGCCGTCGAGACCATACTTCTCGGTGAGGAGTTTGTAGATGTACTCAGCACGCTTCTCGGAGAGATACTGGTTGCGCCTTGCGGTACCGGTCTTGGAGTCGGCGTTGCCGGCGATGGTGAGCTTCACGTTCTTGTTCTGAGCGATAGCGGTCTTGACATTGTACTCTACGTGTGCGAGTTCCTTCTCGGAAAGGGTGGTCTTGCCAATCTCGAAGTAAGCGATGATAGGAGTCTCAGCGAGGTCGATGACTGCGTTGCCGGCGTTAGCGGCTGCGCGTGCGAGTTCGTCCTGAAGTTCCTTGTTCTCCTTTGCGAGCTGATCCTTTGCCTTCTGTGCGTCAGCCTCGGAAGCGGCGAGCTTGTCGTTCTTGGCCTGGATGGCTGCGCGTGCTGCCTCGGAAGCTGCGAGAGCTGCTGCAGCTGCTGCAGTAGTGGTAGCCTTGCGGGTCCAGTTGTTCCTGCCGAAGTTGTACTGGAGTGCGAGGATAGCGCTGAAGTGCTTTGCACGGCGTACGTCGATGTTGTAGAATTCGCCGCTGCTGTATGCAAGACCGAAATCAGGAACGATGCTGAAAGAATTGCAGATACGGAAAGGAACCATCATACCGAAGCCGAATGCGACGGGCTTGTTAGCCTTCTCACCGCTCTCAACGCTCTTGGTGAACATAAGACCTGCGTTGAAGTAAGGGATGAAGTTCACGAGACGGGTCTCCTTGTAACCTGCAACGAGGTTGGAGAAGTTAACGAATACGTCACCGTGTACATAGTTGTTCCAAATCTGGTTGGGAGTGCCGAGCTTATGGTCTGCCGTAGGGATGAAGTCACCGGTCTTAAGACCGTTCCAGCCGAGACCGACGCCCCAGCAGGGATCGATCCACTTGCCGACCTCAACCTTGGTGCCGAATCCGGTTCCGCCTACAAGGTTGTCGCCACCCTTGAGAACTTTATTGGCAAGGCCGTTGAATCCTACGTTGATTCCGGCGCCGGCCTCTACGAACCAGTTGTCCCAGAACTTGTTGGTCTCATAAGAACCATACTGGAGTTTTCCGTTGGCATCACGATTGGTTTCCTGAGCGAAAGCTGAACCGCAAAGAAGCAGAGCGGAAGCCAGTACTAAAGCTTTGATTTTCATAATTGATTATAAATTAGTTATTTTTGAATTTCAAATTAGCGCCCAATTGCACTTTCAAGTGGCAAATATAGATAATTTTTTGTTTATCAACAATTTTTTCAACAAAAGATTATATGATTTCAATATCCGCGCCCTTGAGCCAGCCTTTCCGTCCATCAGCTATCTCCACGTTGTCCCATCCACCGACGCTGTCCAGGATCTTCACCTTTGTACCTTCGTGGAGCACAAACAGTTCGGTCGCAGCACCATCTCCGGGCGCACTCCTCACCTGGATCACGGGTGAAACGACGATTGCGTACGTCTTGTCCGTATATTCGTTCTTTAGCTTTATGGAGGAATGTAGCGACACGGCAGCAAGGAGCGCAAGAGCTATCCCTCCATGGAAACCCGTCCTTCTGACCGAAGTGGAGCGACCTCGCAGGAAAAGCACGAGCGCGGTCAGGAACGCTCCGAGAAAGACAAGGAAGAGCACCGCCCAGGCATCGGACCCGAGTACGGAGCGGAAACGGCGGGCGAATGTGGTGAGGAAGAACTCGGGCACCGGTTCGATCCTGTCCTGGGTCATCGCAGCGGCATAATCGAGATTGTACCGTATGTCCTTGTCGGCGGGGTCGAGCCTGTGGGCGCGTTCATACCAGAGGACCGCACGTCCGTATTCATTTTTCTTGAAGAAAGCGTTCCCTATATTATAACACAGCCCGGCTGATTCCAGGCCTTGATCCCTGACTGCCGTCCAGGCCTCTACAGCCTCCTGCCACATTCCGGCGGCATAAGCGTCCACCCCCTTGTTCCACAATGAATCAACCTCGGCCGGAACGGCAGCGGAAGAGGAAACGGGAAGCAGGAACAGCAGGCCGGCGACCATTGCTGCAACGGAAGCTCCTCCCTTGCGTGAATGTTTCATACTCTCATCGATTGAAGAAATGACACTGACGGCACTTTCGAAATGGGCGTTCATCGCCTCGTGGCCGGCATCGGGGGCATAGCGCGCGTATTCGCAGGCTTCAAGCAGCGAGCAGAAGCCATCAGCGTCGCTTTCCGAGGCTCCTGAAGCGAGCAGGCGTGCTTTTATATTGTCCCGCGACATAGCCGCCGCGTCCATAGCCAACTTGTCGGAAGCGAATCCGAGAAGGGTCCTGTGGAGCTCCTCATAGAACGCCGTATAAAGATTGTCCTTCAGATAGCCTCCGGCCCTGGCGAGACGCTTGCGGGCCTTCTTGGCAGCGGCTCGGTTGCGGCTTCCCACAACGTCGGCACGTCTGGCGGCGGCCCTGCGGGAAAGAAGCAGATAAAGGGCAGCTGCAACGAGAATCAGGGCGAGAATCACTATAAATGCGGGCGAAGCGACGAAGAAACGGCCGGAGCGAGACAGCGACGAAGGGGAAGACACGATATAACGTATGTCGCTGCCCAGATCGCGCACGTCCTTTCTGGAAACGGACGGCACAAGCGGCTGCCCGTAGGCGTTTTCCTGAGTCTCGGCCCCGCGTGCCACCTTCAGCGGAAGGGCTGCGGAATTGAGGGTCACATACCTCGAAGCCTGAATGTCATAGTACGAATACTCGACGGGCCCTATCACGAAATCACCGTGGCTGCGGGGAATGAAAGGATATTCGAACTGACGGCCGGAAGCCGTATCGGACACCTTCACGTCATAGACCTCGAAGTCGGGAGGGAAAGAAATCTTCGGCGCTTCGAGCATGGTCAGGTTTCCCTTTCCGCTGACGGTCACCTTCAGCGATGCGGCCTCGTGCGTCTTCAGGGAATCACGCGTCAGCGCTGCACTCAGGCTGAACTGGCCCACACCGCCGCCGAAAGAATCCGGAGCACCGGCAGGGAGGCCGGACACCCTGACCTTCTGGGCCGGGGCGGTGATGCGCCTGCGTACGGTCTGGATATCATCCTGGAAGAAGCTGTCGAAGATGCTGCCCGTAGAGGCGCGCGGAGTGCGCACGTTGACCAGGCATACCAGTTCGGAGGGCTCTATCTCAAGTTCCCCCGACTGCTGCGGAATGAGCTTCCAGCTGCGCAGGACGGCTGAATTGTATATAAGGTTCCCGACGTTTTCGCGCTGGAACTCGATATTTGTAGGGGCCTGCAGTTCCTGGCTCCAGAAGCCGTTGAACGAGGGGAAGTGGGCATCCTCAAACCCGGCGATATTGGCGCGCTGGTACAGTTTCAGGGTTGCCGTGACGGCCTCTCCGATGACGACCTTTTTCTTGCTCATCTACAGGCGCATGAAACTATCGCGCTTACCATCACGCGGCGCAGGAGCGGCAGCAGGCGCCGGTTCATCATAGGAGCCGGAGTTTGTCTGCCGGGACTGCTGGGGCTGCTGGGAAGCGCCGTTGGACACGACCTCGATGGTCACGGAAGGGGACACGATCCTGTCCCTGCCCGACACGGCGCTCGCCTGCGGCAGCTGGAAACGTCCGGAAGATTTCGGGCTGAGCACATAGGTATAGCTCGTCTGGGAAGAACTGGTGCGCTTTCCGTTGATGATGCTGATGGACGAGGAACTGCCTCTCTGGGGCCCCCAGACAAGTTGGAAATCATTCCCCGGCGTCCACTGGAAATCAGAGGACTCCCCTTCAATTATGAAGGTGACGTTAAACTGTTCGTCCAGCGCCACGAGATTCGGACACTGGACCTTTATCGTTTCGGCAGCTGAAGCGGCAAGTGCCGCGAGAGCGCAAATGATTGTCAATATCAACTTCTTCATCACCAATTCTTTTCCTTTTGGCTGGACTGCAGCAATGCGGCCTTTTCCTTTTTCACCTTGTCCTGAGTCTCCTTCTCGCGGGCCTGAATCGCGCGAAGCATCTGGCGGGCCTGCTGCGGAGAAATCTTCCCATCCTGTTGTTGCTGGCTGTCCTGATTATCCTGATCGCCCTTGTCCCGGGGCTGGTTCTGATCCTGATTCTGCTGGTCCTGATCCTGGTTCTGATCCTGATCCTGTTGCTGCTGTTGCTGCTGGTCCTGGTTCTGATCCTGGTTCTGATCCTGATTGTTATCCTGCTGGTTCTGCTGCTGTTGCTGCTGTTGCTGCTGGTTCTCCAGCATCTTCTTAGCATAAACGTAGTTCTCCTTCGCATCCATATCATCCGGAGTCTGCAGCAGAGCCTTCCTGAACTCGTCCACCGCCGTCTTCCAATCCTTCTTCTTCAGAGCCACGTCCCCCCTGTTGAAATGATATTCAGGAGTATCGCACAGGTCCTTGACGGCATCGAGAGCCTTCCCGGCTCCGTCAAAATCCTCCTTTTTATATAAGGCAGAAGCCAGGTTGTAATTGCCCGCAACGGAAAGCGAGTCCTTGAGGACGGCCTTCCTGTAGTCTATCTCGGCCTCGCCGTAATCGCCTTTCTTGAAATCACGGTTTCCGGCGCGCACTTCCTTCCTGTCCACCTGGGCATAAGCCTGGACGGAAAGCAGGACCATCAATATGAATAACAAGGACCTTCTCATCAGAACAGCTTCTTTTTTATCTTCCTTTCACCTATAAGCATCTCGAGGATGAACAGCACGAGAGCCGCGCCGAAGAAATACATATATTGTTCATCGAACTCTTCGAAGACGACGGAATTGAATTTCTCGTCCTCGAGCCTCTTCAGGTCTTCTATTATGGGATTGAGCCCGAACTCCCCATCGCCGGCGTGGACGTAAGCCCCGCCTCCGACTTTCGCAATCTGCTGAAGGATCGTCTCATCCAACTTCGTAACCACAATATTGCCGTCATTGTCCTTCATCAGGTCGCCGTCTTTCGGGATGGGTTGTCCGTGAGTGGAGCCCACTCCGATGGTATATACCCTGATGCCGGATTCGGCCAACTTGGATGCGGCCTCGACGGGATCGTCCTCGTGGTTCTCGCCATCGGTTATGACAATCACCGCGCGGCTCTTCTCGCTCTGAAGGCTGAATCCGCGCGCAGCCGTCAGCAACGCATCCGCTATGGCCGTGCCCTGGACAGGCACCGACTCGGTATTGATGCTGCTCAGGAACATCTTCGCGGACACGTAATCGGTGGTGATCGGAAGCTGCACGAATGAACTGCCGGCAAAGACGATCAGGCCTATGCGGTCACCGTCAAGTTTGTCCACTATTCTCGAAATAGCCAGTTTCGCGCGTTCCAGACGGCAGGGTGAATAATCCTGGGCCAGCATAGAGTTGGAGACGTCGAGACAAATCATTATCTCGGCTCCGTGGGTCTCCCTGGTGGCAAGCTTCGCTCCGATGCGAGGACGCGCCAGGCCAATGGCGAAGAGGCCGAAGGCAAGCGCGAAGAGCACGTTGCGCAGCCAGCCCTTGGCTCCCGATACCGAAGGCATCAGTTCACGCACGAGCCCCGGATCGCCCAGCGCAGCCACACGGCGGGACTGCAGACGCCTCTTCACGGCATACACAATCAGAATAAGGGGGACTCCCAAAAGCAGGAGCAGATATTTCGCATTTCCGAACAGCAGCATTACGGCAGTCTCCTTATCAATAGTTTCACAAGCATTTCAAGAAGCAGAAGCACGAGAGCGGCAAGCGCATAGCGGTCGAACAGCTCCTTGTAAACAGGGAAACTGTCAATCGTCGTGCGGGCCTTCTCCATCTTGTTGATCTCAGTATAGATTTCGGCCAGCTTGGTATTGTCCGTAGCGCGGAAGTAGCGGCCGCCCGTCTTTTCGGCTATACCCTTCAGGAGGTCCTCGTCAATCTCCACCGGGATGTTCTGGACTTCGACTCCCCAGGGTGTCATAACCGGATATGGCGCTGTCCCGTTGGCACCGACGCCTATAGTGTAAACCCTTATGCCATAAGTGGATGCAATCTCAGCCGCAGTAAGCGGAGCGACGGCGCCACTGTTGTTCACACCATCGGTAAGCAGAATCACGACCCGGCTCTTCGCATCCGAATCCATCATCCTTGCGACCGCCGTGGCGAGTCCGTCTCCGATTGCCGTTCCATCCTGGATGAGGTTGGTCTGGATTTCCTTCATCATATTGATAAGGACGGCCCTGTCCGTCGTAAGCGGACACTGGGTATAGCTTTCTCCCGCGAAAACGACTATTCCCATACGGTCCGTAGGCCTCTGGGCGATGAACTCGATCGCGATGTCCTTCGCCGCGCTTATACGGTCGGGGTTGAAATCCCGGGCAAGCATACTCGTGGACACATCCATAGCCATCACGATATCGATGCCCTCGGTATCGATTTTCTCGACTTCGGAAGACGAGCGGGGGCGCGCTATTGCAATGATTATCAACGATAATGCGAGGATACGGAACACGAATGGAAGATGACGGAGCCAGCGGAGCACGCTGCTCCCCCCACGCTTCCAGGGAATCACGGAAGACACCCGTATATGGGGCCTGCGGTCGCTCAGCTCCACCCAAAGGTAATGGGCGACAAGCAGAAGCGGCAGCAGCAGGAGCCAGAGAAGTTTCGGATATTCGAAGAACATCAGTTTCCGACGGCCTCCCCACCCTCTGTGCTGTTCTGCGCCTCCTGGCGCTCCATTTCAATCTGATATGTGGAAGTGACGAAACGCACGGCTACCGGAAGCACGGATGCGTTCTCCTCGTCGGATGCGGCGAATTTCGCGAATTTCACGAAATCGGCCCTCTCGAACAAGGATTTCATATCCATATACAATTCCGGACTTATATCCTTCTCGCCCTTCAGTGCCGCGAAAAGTTCCGCCGTCGTCATCTCGGGGGCATCGACGCCGAAACGGTCGTCGATATACTCCTTCAAAGCATCCGTGATACCGGAATAGAAAAGCTTCTGTTTCTCCGGAGCCCAGTATTTATCGCTCCTGAAGCCCTCGATCTTGCGGAGGGCCACGATATATGCCGGATCCTTCTTCTCCTCGACGCCTTTTTCCTTTTTAAGATAGCGGCGCAGGAGCCAGACAGCCAGGACAATGAGCCCGGCGAGCACAAGGCCGCCGCCGAGCCAGGGCGCTATTTCCCGGAAAGTGACGGGATAGGTCATCTGCCCCTTCAGGTCGCGGACTTCGAAACCGGCCGTGTCCAGCTGAAGCGTCTTGACATCCATCGTCCGAGCTTCGAAAAGGAGGGTGTCGGCGTGGCCGGAACGGATTATGGCGACCGGAATTGCGGGAAGTTCATAGGTCCCTTCCTCAAAGGGAGCAAGAACCACGGACGCCCTTATCGAGAGCGGTTTCCCGGCCTCGGCATCCTTCTTTGTATAACGGCCTATCGTATCTGTCTGCCAGTTGCTTACGAGCGTAAGCGTATCATTGGACACCTCGGAGAAATCAGGCAGGGCTATCGCCGTCCCCTTCCCGAGGCTGTCAAGTCTGATCCCATACCGGACCTGGTCGCCGACCAGGATGGAATCACGCTTCTGGAGGGGCTCCAGAAAAGCGCGTCCGGACGGTATGACGTTCAGAACAAAAGCCAGTATAATGACAAGAATCCTCATTTCAATTGTGGAAAAGTTTCATCAGGGCCTTGACATAATCTTCGTCAGTGCGCACATCGACCGAATTGACCTTGTATCTGCGCAGCATCTTGAGACAGGCTTCCGACGCATTGCGGTGCCAGTCTCCGTATGCGGTCCTGACACGCTTGCTGTCAGTGTTGATCCACGCTCCCTCCCCGCTTTCGCTGTCCTTGACGTGGACAAGGCCGACTGCGGGAATCTCCTCCTCCCTCGGGTCATATACCCTGAGAACCGAGAGCTCGTGACGTCCCGCCGCTACCTTCAGCGCGTCCTCGTAGCGCGGGTTGCCGTCCGCATCGACGTCGAGCATATCGCTCAGCAGGAAGGCGTTACATCTCTTTTTCAGTGCATTGGTGAGGAAACGGAGAGCTTCGCCTATATCGGTTCCGTCGTGTTCGGGCTGGAGCTGGAGCATCTCGCGTATGATGTGGAGAAGATGGCTGCGGCCCTTCTTCGGGGGGATGAACTTCTCGACGCGGTCGCTGAAGAAAAGTGCGCCCACCTTGTCGTTGTTGATGCTTGCGCTGAAGCTCAGGACGGCGGCGATCTCAGCCACCAGGTCCCGCTTCGTACGCACGGATGTGCCGAAAAGGCCGCTGCGGCTCACGTCCACGAGCAGCACCACCGTCAGTTCGCGCTCTTCCTCGAACACCTTGACATAGGGGCTGCGCAGACGCGCCGTGACATTCCAGTCCATCGAGCGCACATCGTCGCCCCACTGGTATTCGCGCACTTCGCTGAACGCCATTCCGCGGCCCTTGAATGCAGAATGATACTCTCCCGCAAAGATCTGGTGGGAGAGCGCCTTGGTCCGTATCTCTATCTTGCGGACCTTCTTCAGCAGTTCTGTGGCCGAATTTTCCATCAGGAATTACGGAACTATTACAGCGTTGATGACCTTTTCGATGATTTCCTCGACGGTGACATTCTCCGCCTCTGCCTCATAGCTCAGTCCGATACGGTGACGGAGCACTTCGGGGCACACGGCCCTGACGTCCTCGGGGATCACGTACCCGCGGCGCTTGATGAAGGCGTAGGCCTTCGCGGCGGCGCTGAGCGCTATGCTGGCACGGGGTGACGCGCCATAGGAGATGAGGCTCTTGATATCACCCAGGCCATAATCTCCGGGAGTACGGGTCGCATAGACGATATCGACGATATAGCGTTCTATCTTCTCGTCCATATAGACCTCGCGGACCACTTCCCTGGCCTTCATTATCTCCTCGGGAGTAATCACGGCATTGGGTGTGGGAAACTCTCCGGAATTATTCATCCTGATGATGTTGCGCTCCTCATCCTTCGAAGGATAGCCTACCACCACCTTGAGCATGAAACGGTCCATCTGCGCCTCGGGGAGGGGATATGTACCTTCCTGCTCCACAGGGTTCTGGGTCGCCATTACGAGGAAGGGCTTCGGCAGCTCGTAGGTGTTGTCGCCGAGCGTCACCTGGCGCTCCTGCATAGCCTCGAGCAGAGCCGACTGGACCTTCGCCGGGGCACGGTTGATTTCGTCGGCAAGGACGAAATTGGCGAACACGGGGCCCTTGTGCACCTCGAAATCCTCTTTTTTCTGGGAATAGACCAGGGTGCCGGTGACGTCGGCCGGGAGGAGGTCCGGCGTGAACTGTATCCTGCTGAAGCGGGCGTTCACGGCCTTTGACAGGGTGCTTATCGCGAGCGTCTTTGCAAGACCCGGCATACCTTCGAGGAGGACGTGGCCGTTCGCGAGCAATGCAATCATCAGATTTTCAACGAGATGTTTCTGGCCCACGATGACCTTCCCCATCTCAAGGGAAAGAATGTCAACGAATTCGCTTTCTTTCTGGATGCGTTCGTTGAGTTCCTTGATGTTCACACTTTCCATATTGTGTATTTGTATCTTCCAAATGGTTTCACTACAAAAAAAATGCCCGTATCGCTGACCTTTTCAATAATCCACCTCCGAAAGGAACAGCGCGTGGCCCGGCACGGATTCTCCGGCCCGGCACCTGTCCCCATTGTCCAGAAGTTCCGATATGGACGCTGCGCTGCGTTTCCCGCGTCCCACCTCGAGCAGCGTGCCGACGATGGCGCGGACCATATTGCGGAGGAAGCGGTCTGCCGCCACCGTGAACACCCAGTGGTCATCATCGATGCGCGTCCATCCGGCCTCCGTGATGTTGCAGATCGAAGTCTTGTTGTCGCCGCCCGTCTTTTCGAAGCAGGAGAAATCGTGGACGCCAAGCAGCCTGGATGCCGCCTCCTGCATAGCGTCGAAATCCACGTCGGGATAACCCCAGAAATAGGAATGAGCGGCGCAGAAAGGGTCTTTTCTGCGGTGGAGGTAGTAACGGTACTCACGGCGTCGTGCGTCAAAACGGGCGTGGAAATCGTCAGCTGCGGGAGCGACGGAACGGACCGCAACGGCTTCCGGAAGGATCGAGTTCAGCCTGTAGCAGAGGCGCGCGCAGTCCCCGATTCCCTCACCGCAGTCGAAATGGGCCACATAGTGGGAAGCGTTCACGCCGGTGTCCGTACGCCCGCATCCGGTCACGGCGACATCCTCGTGAAGCAGCGTGGACACAGCACGCTGGAGAGTCTCCTGGACGCTTGGCGCACCGGGCTGGATCTGCCAGCCGCAGAAGGGGGCGCCGTCGTATGACAAGTCGATCCTGTACCGCATAGCGCACAAATATAATGAAAAAACACCCTTCAAGGACAAAAGACTTTATTTTTTGAGCAAAAAACACTATCTTCGCGTGTTATATGTAAAATTACACGATATGCTCTTCAACTTACTCCAGACAGACATCGTCGAAGCCGCAGAAGCGGCTCCGATACAGCAGGAGATGTCCTACTCAATCGTCGATATGGCCGTCAAGGGCGGCTGGCTGATGATAGTGCTGCTCATCCTCAGCATCATCGCAGTCTATATCTTCGGAAAGAAACTATGGCTCATCTCGAAAGCCGGGAAAATCGACAGGAACTTCCTGATGGACATCCGCGACTATCTCCACGAGGGGAAAATCAAATCCGCAAAGACCCTCTGCGGCAAATTCGACACTCCCGTGGCCAGGATGGCGGAAGCCGGACTCGAAAAATGCGGAAAGAGTTCCGCCGAAATCCAGACGACCATCGAGAATATGGGCAACCTTGAGATCGCAAGGATAGAAAAGGGACTTCCCTACCTCGCAATGATTGCCGGAGGCGCGCCTATGATAGGCTTCCTCGGAACCGTTATGGGAATGGTCCAGGCATTCTTCAATATGTCAATGGCCGGAAGCAACATCGACATAGCGCTTCTTTCCGGCGGCATCTACACCGCAATGATCACCACGGTAGGCGGTCTGATCGTCGGCATCGTCGCATATTTCGGATACAACTTCCTCACGTCCAAGGTCTCCGACCTCGCATTCCGTATGGAGAGCGCGACAGTGGAGATGGTGGACATCCTCTCCGAAGAAGAGAACAAGACCGCAGCAGAATAGCTTATGTCACTTAAAAGAACAACAAGGCCCGACCCGAATATGTCAATGAGCAGTATGACGGACATCGTCTTCCTGCTGTTGATATTCTTCCTCGTGACCTCGACGCTGGTCAACCCCAACGCCCTGAAGCTCCTCCTTCCGAAGAGCACGGGACAGGTGGGCGCGAAGCCGACGGCGAGCGTCTCGATCAAGGACTGGGGAGAAGAGCGCTTCACATACCATATCAACGGGAGCGAGGCTCCCGTCGGGTTCGACGAGATAGAGGACAGCCTCATCGGGCTGCTCCAGAGCGAGGAGGAACCGACCTTCTCCATCTACTCGGACGAATCCGTTCCCATCAAGGAGGTCGTGCAGGTGATGAACATCGCCAAGCGCAACCACTACAAAGTCATCCTTGCGACATCCCCGGAATAGCCCAGGACAATGAAAGTTTACCTTGAAGAAAGACAGCAGCGCCAGAAGCGCGCAACGGTCATCGGAGTAATCCTTACGGTGGCCGTGCATCTGTGCGCAGTATTGCTGGTTTCCTGCACGGGACTGAAATACATCTATCCGCCACCTCAGGAGAGCACCTTCCTACTCG
>JAKSKA010000024.1 GCA_024401915.1 Bacteroidales bacterium | reverse complement strand
GTCGATGCCTTCGAGGGGCAGCGTTTCCTTGGTCAGGGTGTCGCGGCGGGCCACTTCGACGGTGCCGGCGGCGAGGTCGCGCATTCCCATCGCGAGACGTACGGGCACTCCCTTGAGCTCCCACTCGGCGAACTTGAATCCGGGACGCAGGGAGTCGCGCTTGTCGATCTTGACCGAGATGCCGCGCGCCTCGAGGGCTACGCGGATCTTCTCGAACTCCGCGACCACTGCATCGAACTCCTCGTCGGTCTTGTAGATAGGCACCATAACGACCTGGATGGGCGCCAGGGCGGGCGGCAGCACGAGGCCGTTGTCGTCTCCGTGAGCCATTATGAGCGCACCCATCAGACGCGTGCTCACGCCCCAGGAAGTGGCCCAGACGTAATCGTCCTTGCCCTCGCGGTTGGTGAACTTGACGTCGAAGCTCTTCGCGAAGTTCTGGCCGAGGAAGTGGGACGTGCCGGCCTGGAGGGCCTTGCCGTCCTGCATCATCGCTTCGATCGTGAGGGTGTCGATAGCTCCCGCGAAGCGCTCGTTGGGGCTCTTGTGGCCCACGATTACGGGCAGTGCCATCACGTTGCGGGCGAAATCAGCATAGACCTGGACCATCTCGTTGGCCTTTGCCTGCGCTTCCTCTGCGCTTGCGTGGGCGGTGTGACCTTCCTGCCAGAGGAACTCCGCCGTACGGAGGAAGAGCCTCGTGCGCATCTCCCAGCGGACTACGTTGCACCACTGGTTGCAGAGAATGGGCAGGTCACGCCAGGATGTGACCCAGTTCTTGTATGTGTTCCAGATTATCGTCTCCGATGTCGGGCGTACGATAAGTTCCTCTTCGAGCTTTGCATCCGGGTCCACGACGACGCCGTTGCCATTCGGGTCGTTCATCAGCCTGTGGTGCGTCACGACGGCGCATTCCTTGGCGAAACCGGCTACGTGCTCGGCCTCGCGGCTGAAGAAGCTCTTGGGGATGAACAAGGGAAAATATGCGTTCTGGACGCCTGTGGCCTTGAAACGCTTGTCAAGAAGGGACTGCATTTTTTCCCAGATGGCGTAGCCGTAGGGCTTTATTACCATACAGCCGCGTACTGCTGACTGTTCGGCGAGATCGGCCTTGAGTGCCAGGTCGTTGTACCACTGTGAATAGTTGTCCGAACGTTTCGTTACCTCTTTTGCCATAATAATTGAAATTTTTCTGCGTTTTTTTGCGAAATTTGCATCTATATTACAAAGTAATCCGCGTATGTCGCAAATCTCGGTATGGATATTGCGGACGCAAAGATACAAATTTTATTTAAAGGAGGAGAAAATATGAGACGGAGCATTTTACTTTTGTTGTCGATGGTGGCCGTGCTGTCATCCTGTTCGACAACTGCCCGCTTTTCACAGCGCCTTTACAAAGACGGTATCTACAATAGGAACGTTCCCTATGATCCTTCTACCAGAATCTACTCTGAGGAGGATTTCGAGCGTATGGCGGCCAAGGAGCTTGCAAAGAAGGCCCAGGATACAACAAGGGCCGATCAGCCTGTCAAGGTCGAGTACAGATACGTCTATCCCGGCGACTTTGAGTATGATTTGTATTTCAGCCCGCTGCCCCTGATAGCCACCTTCGGCTATTCCCTGGTATTCGACAACTGGTACTGGCATCGCTGGCACCGCTGGTATCCCTGGACCTACGCCAGCTGGTACGATCCCTGGTATGGCGGCTGGTACAGTCCATGGTATTATGGCGGATGGTATGATCCCTGGTATTACAGCCATTGGTACAGCCCCTGGTATTACGGCGGGTGGCACGGTTACGGCTACGGCTATGGCCATTACGGCTGGAATTATGGCAGGTATTACAACGGCACCTACCGTACCCGCGGCAGCTCGCTCGGCAGCGGCACGTATCGCGGACGCGGCGGCTCGGGTTCGAGATATTATGGCGGCGGAGCAGGCAGTGCCGGCTACACGCGCGGCGCATCCGGCGTCAGCGGCACCTCGTCGGGGACCTCTTTCCGCAGCGGATCCTCCGTCAGCGGCCTGAATTCCCGCTCCTACAGCGGCTCACGCAGCAGCTCGTCAAGTACCACCGTGCCCCGCAGCTCTTCCGGCAGCACATACACCGGTTCGCGTAATAGCTCGTCCGGTTCCTACAGCGGCTCACGCAGCAGTTCGTCGGGTTCTTCCGGCTCGTCAAGTTCCTACCGCGGTTCGTCCAGCAGCTCGTACAGCGGCTCACGCAGCAGCAGCGGCAGTTCGTCAAGCTATTCCGGAAGTTCCTACCGTAGCTCGTCCAGCAGCTCGTACAGCGGCTCGAGAGGCAGCTCTTCCTACGGCGGCTCATCCCACAGCTCCTATAGCGGCGGGTCCAGGGGCGGCGGCTCGTATGGCGGCGGTTCGCGTGGCTCATCGGGCGGACGCAGGTGATGTTAAACTATTGAAAGACTATGAAGATGAAAAAGATTTTTGCAACAGCGCTGTCAGTGGCCCTTTCCATCTCCGCATTCGCTGCGGACTGGCTTCCCGGCATTGACTATATGTATGATGCGATGACCTACAGCACCAACCAGTATGCCGGCTCCGCCCGCACCCTGGCGCTCGGTAATGCCGTCACGGCCCTTGGCGGCGACCTCGGGATGGTCGTTATGAACCCGGCCGCTTCGGCGGTCGCCCCCTACAGCCAGTTCACCCTGACCCCGGGACTCTCCATCGCATCTTCGTCAGCCGCCTTTTCGGCTGACGGCTCCGCCTTCTCGGCCTGCCCTGGAATCACTAAGACGCGTTTTACCGTCCCTGACGTCTCCCTGTCGCTCGTGATGGACACGGGCAACTGTGCCGGGGTGAAGAATATCGTGTTCTCCTTCGAGGTCACGCAGACTGCCGATTTCCTCAGCAGCACGTCCGCCTACGGAAGGAACCCGTCATCTTCCTATTTCGCGAAGATGGCTTCGGCCGCAAAGGGTCTGGATGACAACATCCTGTCGAAGCGCGCCTCCTTCTTCAACAGCGATTATCCCTGGGATCTGCTCGCTGCCCGCCAGAGCGGTTCGATAGGTCTCCTCACCGGCACCGACAGCTATCTCGCCAACACCCAGGTCGCTTCCGGTGGCAAGGTATACCAGCCCGGAACCATCAACCAGCAGTTCGCCACCCAGCGCTGGGGCACCAAGACCGACATCATTCTCAACCTTGGCGCCAATGTCGGCGACTGGCTGTATTTCGGACTCAACATCGGACTCCCTTATTCCCGCTACACTTACCAGCAGGCCTGGGTGGAGGCTCCGACGGCGGAGGATGCCAGCCGTTTCGTGCAGACATTCACCGGGACCTCCGGCAGCGTTACGACGCTTTTCCAGCGTTCCGAACTTTCATATAACTTCACTTCTTCCATCGACGGCATCTATGCGAAGCTCGGTGTGATCGCGGCCCCCATCCCCGGACTGAGGCTGGGCGCGGCCATCAAGACTCCGACGATGTACACCATCACTGAAAAGGCCGGATATGTCGGTAAATCGACTTTCGAGAACAATGCCTTCAGCACCGGAATCGTCACCTTCCCGGAGAGCGACAGCTATACCTACAATCTCCGTTCGCCCTTCGAGTTCAACGTCGGTGTGGCCTATGCGTTCGGGACCCTGGGCCTGATCAGTGCGGATTACGAACTGATGGATTACAGCGTTATGAGGCTCAGTGAGATAGACGATAACTTCGTCGGCGTCAATGCTTTCAATGACCTGAACCTTGTGATGAACAAGTTCTGCGGGCAGAGCCATTCGTTGAGGCTCGGCGGTGAAATCAACCTGAACGACTTCTTCGCCCTCAGGGCAGGATGGTCGTTCCTTACCAGCCCGGAGAAATACTATACAGATACCGCAGGCAACGAGGTGTATGCCGAGGACTATTACTATACCCTCGACTATTTCAGCCTCCGCAAGGCCCATTATATAAAGAACACCGTCACGGCCATTTCCTTCGGTCTCGGCTTCAATCCTGACGGCCCGTTCTTTATGGATCTGGCTGCCCGCCGCACCAGGACACCGGAATATACTTCCTGTCTGTATGCCCCCTACCAGGCAACAAGCTCCACCGGAGTAAGCTATATCGCAGGGGCTCCCGAGGCGAACTACAACAACAAGCTGTGGAACGTGGCTCTCACGTTCGGATGGAGGTTCTAGGTATGGAGTTTACAGCAAAGGAATTGGCACAGGTGCTCCACGGGACGGTGGAGGGCGATCCCGAAGCAAAGGCGACTTCGTTCGCGAAGATCGAGCACGGCAAACCCGGAAACCTTTGTTTCTATGCCAATCCAAAATATGAACAGTATGTTTACACCAGCAGGGCATCCATCCTGCTGGTGAATTCTGATTTCACGCCCAGGGAGAGCGTCACTCCCACCCTGGTGCGTGTCGAGAATGCATATTCTGCGCTCGCTGAGCTTCTGAAATATGTTTCGGACAGCCGCAAGAGCTATCGCCGCCACCGTGGCCGCTGCCGCATCGCCTGCAGCGCCCGCCTTGGAAAAAGGGTGTGGGTGGGCGATTACGTGACCATAGGCAAAAAATGCAGGATAGGCGATTTCGGACGTATCTACAACAACGTGACCATAGGGGAGGGGACGACGATAGGGCGCAAGTGCATCATCTATCCCGGCGTACATATCTTCCCCGGGACGGTGATAGGCGACAACGTCATCCTCCATTCCGGCTGCATCATAGGCGACGACGGTTTCGGCAATGCGCCGCAGCCCGACGGCACCTGGCAGAAGATTGAGCACGTCGGCAACGTCGTGATAGGCAATGACGTCGAGATAGGCTCCAACACGACGGTGGACAAGGCTCCGATGGAATCGACGATCATAGGCAACGGCGTGCGCATAGACAACCTCTGCCAGATTGCGCACAACGTCGTCATCGGGGACAATACCGTGATGGCCGCGCAGACCGGCATAGCAGGCTCCACGAAGATAGGGAAGAACTGTATCCTTGCGGGGCAGGTGGGCATCGTCGGTCACGTGACGATAGCCGACAATACGACGATAGGCGCCAAGAGCGGCGTCATCGGAAACGTCAGGAAGAGCGGAGAGGTGCTCTTCGGCCTTCCGGCGATCGACAGGACCTTGTTCCTGAGGTCATTCGCAAAATTCAAACAGTCGGGCAGCGAATGATTTTCATTAACTTTGCAAGCTTTTATGAACCAGAGAACCTTAAGAAAAAACTATTCATTTGAAGGGAAGGGCCTTCACACCGGGAAGATTTCCCGTATGACGCTCAAACCTGCTCCCGAGAATACCGGGATTGTGTTCGTGAGGACGGATCTCGGCGGGAAGGAGATTCCGGCGCTTGCGGAAAACGTATCGAAGACCACGCGCAGCACAACCATCTCCTGCGGAGGTGCCGATGTCCAGACCATCGAGCACGTGATGTCAGCGCTTACCGGACTTGGCGTGGACAACGCCAGGGTGGAGATTGACGGCAGGGAAGTGCCCATTCTCGACGGTAGCGCGAGGGCGTACGCCGAAGCCATCGTTGCCGACGGCCTCGAGGAACAGTCTGCCGAAAGGAAATGGCTGGAACTGGATAAGGAAATCGTGTTCCACAATCCCAAGATAGGATCCTACGTCAAGGTCATCCCCTCCGACGAACCCGGCTTCGAGGTCACGATAGATTTCGATTCGAAGGTACTCGGTGTACAGGATGTCAAATGGAATTACGGTGAGGATTATGCTGCTGAAGTGGCACCCTGCCGCACTTTCTGCTTTTTCGACGACATCCGTCTGCTCGCGGCCCTCGGCCTCGTAAAGGGCGGGGACGTGGAGAATGCGATCGTGATCGTCGAGAAGCCCGTGACCGAAAGGACCCTCCACCGTATGGCCAAGGCCTTCAAGCAGCCCGAACTTTCCGTGACGCCCCAGGGATATCTGAGCAACCTGGAACTCCGTTTTCCGGACGAGTGCGGCCGCCACAAGCTGCTCGACCTCATAGGCGACATCAGACTTGCCGGAGGCTTCCTCAAGGCCCGCGTGGTCGCTTACAAGCCCGGTCATGGCCTGAATACCAATACTGCAAAAGAAATAAGAAAACACATAAAGTAATATGGCAAAGATTCATCCCCTCGCTACGGTCCACCCCGGTGCCAAGCTGGCAGATTCAGTGGAAGTAGGACCTTATGCATTCATTGACGACAATGTGGAGATAGGAGAAGGCACGAAGATCCTTCCCCACGCCACGATTTTTTCATATGTCAAGATCGGACGCGATTGCAACGTGTTCCCCGGAGCCGTTGTAGGCGCCATCCCGCAGGACCTCAAGTTTGACGGAGAGATCACCTATGTGGAGATCGGCGACCGCGTGAACATCCGCGAGTGCGCGACCATCAACCGCGGCACCAAGGCCAGCGGCAAGGGCGTGACGAAGATAGGCAGCGACACGCTGATTATGTCTTATGTCCACATCGCTCACGACTGCTGCGTCGGCAACCACTGCATACTCGTCAGCTATGTCGGCATCGCCGGAGAGACCAACGTGGACGACTGGGCCATCATCGGCGGTGGTACCAAGGTCCATCAGTTCAGCCATATCGGTGCCCACGCTATGGTAGGCGGCAACACCGGCGTCAACAAGGACGTCCCGCCCTATTCGCTCTGCGGACGCACCCCCATCGTGTTCGCCGGTATCAATATCGTAGGCCTGCGCCGCCGCGGCTTCGAATCCGATGTGATACGCAACATAAAGGAAATATATGACGTTCTCTACTTCCAGGGCTATAACTTCTCCGATGCCGTGTCGCGTATCGAGGAAGGTTTTCCTCCCTCGGAAGAGAAGGAGACCATACTTGAGTTCATCCGCAACTCCAAGCGCGGCATAGTGCGTGCCGGTGACACCCACGAGAAGGGTGCCATCGAGTAGTGCTCCTGCCGATAGCATATTTTCCACCCATAGAGTATTTTGCGTATCTCGCAAAATACTCTTGTTTCGTTGATAGGACCGAGAAATACAGGAAGCAGACCTGGCGCAACCGCTGCACCATACTTACGGCAAACGGCCCTATGGACCTGCGCTTCCCTATAATCCACAATGGGAATTACCGTATCGATGAAGTCCTGGTGGATTATTCCGTGCCTTGGGTGCGCCAGACCAGGTATGCCATCGAGACGGCGTATTATGCATCCCCGTTCTTCGAGTATTATCGGGATTCGCTTTTTTCCATCCTCGATTCCTGCCCCGCGACATTGTGGGAACTGGACTCGAGGCTCACGGAGTATTTCTGCTCGAAGATAGGGGTCCGCCCGCCCCTGAGCGTTTGTGGAGTTCCGGACGGGGAGGAGGATATGAGGGACAAGCTCAGCCCGAAACAGCCTTCCGGATATGTGGGAAGGGAATATTGGCAGGTGTTCCGCGAGCGCTTCGGATTCGTGCCCGGGCTCTCGGTAATGGACCTCCTTTTCAACGAAGGCCCCGAGAGTCTGGGATATCTGATGATATAACCATTTTTTGACGGTGGTCAGTCGCTATTCCCAGAACTTGATATTGTCGCTGGTCCACGAAGGACAGTTGGCGTCATCTTTTATCGTAACGCCGAGGGAGAGGTAGTTCTCCCCGGTGGCGGCTACGGCATCCGAGCCGTCGAGGGCCGTCCCGATACTGCCCTTATAAGAGCAGTTCGTGAAGACGGTGGGATCGGTGGCCGAAGTGATAGCTCCGACAAGAAGGCCTCTGTAGGGGCCGCTGGACGTGCTGGGTGTGGGCCCGAATACGTCGCCGTCATTGTGGCAGTCGCTCAAGGTAAAGCACCTGATAAGTCCGATCACGCCGCCGATGGCGCTGCCGCTCTCGGTGGTTTTCATCGTGCCGTGGTTGACGCAGCCAGTGATGTGGCTGTCATTCTTTTTAGTGGTGGAGCAGTAACCGAGGATGCCTCCGTGACGTACGCCGCTCACCGAGGAGGTCGAAGCCTTATCCTTAAAGTATGCCGAAGTGATGTGTCCGTTGTTCACGCCGTCTACGATATGAACCCTGAATCCCAATGCCACGATGCCTGCTGCACGGTGGGTCTTGACATCCATCGAAGCATTGTTGGTACATCCCTTCACGAGGGCGATACTGGTGGATCCGCTTGACGAAGCTCCCACGATGCCGCCGATGTTCACGGTGTTGTTGTTGTCATACTTTTCGCCGATATCGTTGGTGAAACTGCCGCTGACCGAACAGCCCTTCACTGCGGAGGCGTATTTCGACCCTATCGACACCATCTGCCCGATGATGCCACCGATGGAAACGTTGCGGGAGGCTGTCGAAGTTGCTTTTCCACCGAACTGAAGGTCCTTGATGTGGACGTTCTCGATCTTGGTGTTATAAGCGTATCCGACGACAGAACCCATCACGAGGTGGTTGGAGGATATGCCCTTGGACGTGAAGTTCAGCTTGACTCCTTCAATGGTGAGGTCCTTGATGGTGGCGCCATTTGTGGCGCCGAACAGTCCCTTGACATTGGTCTGGTTGTCGAGTATGTCAAGGCGCAGCCCCTTGATGGTGAAGCCGTTGCCGTTGAAGACACCTCTGAACGGATAGGACGGCGATGCGGTTCCATTGTAGGTGAAGGAAATACCTGTGCTGGAGCCGACAGGGTTCCATACCACATAGTCGAGATCGATGTCGTCGAGAAGGACGACCTCGCCGTCGGCGTTGCAGTAGCTGGTGATGTCGCCTCCGGTGTTGAACTGATATGCGAACGAAAGCAGCTGCTGGGCGGTGGCGATACCGTTTTCGCCGGGTTCCACGGAGTCAGGATCCATCGTGCCGCCTCCCGGGAGGACCTCCCCGCTTCCCGGGGTCACGCCCGAAGAGTCAGGTGAACGCCAGCTTTCGATTTTGCCGAGTACGACACTTTCGGCAATCGAACGCAGGGTGGCTGCAGTGGCCTTGTCCACAAGGCAGTCGGGAACATTCGCGTCGAACGGCTCGCCGTAGATGAGAAGGTAGTTCACGCAGCTCTTCAGATAGGCGCCGTTGCGGTTGGGGTGCTTGTTGTCGGTATGGTAGAGGTCAGTGATGCCTGCCTTGTAGGCCTGCTGGAACGCATCGCAGATAGGTGACATCCAGGTGTCGGCGCGGTCGGTAAGAAGGAGTGCCCCGCTCTTGAGGGCAAAGGCGAACGCATCCATCGAGCCATAGCCTTCATAGTTGTTGGACCCCTTGAAAGACCAGGTGTTCTCCACGATGGGCTGCGCCGAAGGGGAGTAGGTCTTCACGTCATTCACAAGTGCCACCGTGTTGGTGAGTACGCTCTCGTTGGACTTCATATCGGAGTAGTAACGGGAATGCTGGCCGCTCTGGTCCTGCAGGATTGCGTAGTCGTAGCCTCCGGCCTTCACTTCTTCCTGAGCCATTTCGAGAGTGAGGAAGTTGCTGAAATACTGGCTGCCCTTCACGAAGGAGTTCACGCTCACCTCGTGGCCCTGGCTGCGGGCGATCTCATTGAATATGAAAGCGGCGTTATAGTAGTATGTGAAGGAGTTGCCGAGGTAGAGTATCTTCTTGCTGTCCTTTATCGGACTGTTCTCCCAGATGTCGATCACGCAGGCACGGTAGGTCGTGTTCACGAATCCCACCGTGGCCGATGACGTGGGGGTGAGGGTGTTGCCCGAACCGTTGTAGCCGCCTACGACCCTGCAGCGCATCTTCAGGTCGCCCGCAATAGCTTTCCCGAGGGTGAAGTTCTGCTGGAATTCGGTGTACTGGGCGCTGCTGAAATACTTGGTGTAGAAGGAGTATTTGATGGATGGATCCTCCTTCGCCGTGCGGAGGTCCTTCTCCACGGTCTTCCATTCCCCGTCTTCGTAATATTCGAACAGCCAGTATTTCGGGGCTTCCAGGGAGTTGGTGATGAATCCTGCCATAAAATCCACGGACGTGCCGGCGGCGAGGGTTACGGAAGGATAGGTGAATTCGAAACCGTCTCCGGTGCCGAGACCGGCTGCTGCAATGTTGTTGCCGCTCTTCACCCTTGAGAGCCGGGCGTTTTCGGAGAGGGAGAAGGTGCTGATGTATGCCTTTGATGCGCCGTCGAGGGCGGTGGCGTAGAACTTGTTCTCGCTGCTCCAGGTATTCAGGGCATTGCTGGCTACCGTGGCGCTCACCTCCCAATATGCCGAAGTGTGCTTGAAGCCGGCTCCAGGCAAGGAGCCTGTTGGCGCATATTCGAAAGCCGTGAAAGAGTACAGGACGCCGCGCGCAAATGTTAAACTGGAACTTTTGGACTTGTCCATATAATTCCCCTGATTGTCGACTACCCTGACGTTCAGATTGTATTCCCCGGCAGGTATCGCCACGATGGTCTCGAGGGGAAGGTCGGCATCCAGGTTGACGCGGAGCGTGTTGCTGGTGGCGTCGGTTGGAGTAAGCTCCGCCGTAGAGAAGTCACAGGAAAAGTCTCCGCTGAGTTGCGCGGTGGAAGAGAGCTCCAGATACTGGATGTGCCCTGTGCCGTTGATGGACAATTTTACGAGTGCCGTGGCTCCTTTGAGACAGACGTTTCCCCCGCTGGCGGAATAGCCGACCAGAGGCAGGGTAAGACCGTCGCACTCGGAGGGGAGTGTGATCGTTGATCCATCCTTCCAAATCGAGGATGGAGATGCAATCAGGTACGGGGGCTCCATGATACTCTCGAATTTGAAAGTGGCCGACTGCGACTGCCCTTCGAGACCGGAGAGGGGCAGTGATTCCTCTCCGTTGCAGGAGATCTTGTCACCATTCTCCCAGAACACCTTGCGTGTTCCGCTTTCATTGGGGCCGAGGACGGTCTTGTCTTCAATGTCCGTCGTGACATTGATGGTGTAGGTCCCGTTGAAGGTCTGGAGCTCCTGCTTGCAGGCGCAAAGCAGGGACAGCGCGGCCGCTGCCGCAGTGATGAAATCGGTATGGCGTGTCATAATCGTATGGTTTTAATCGAAATCATAGTTCTCGCCCTCCTCGAATTCTCCAATGGAGATCGAGGCTCCTTCTATGGAGCTGGAGAGAAAGGACTGGCTCTGAATCCGGATTATATCTATTTGTGGTTGAATGTAATTTTCCATATCTGTTAATTATCGGGGTTAATATTCAATGTTGCGTGTTTCCACACCCTTTCCGCCGAATCATCCTGCCAGATGAAACCGACATACATTTTCTTGCGGCCGCCTTCCGTGCGGATCTGGAGGCCTTCGGGCTCGAAATAGCCGTTGATCCATCCGCCTCCGAGGCCGAGCTGCATATATGCCTGCTTGTCGTCGTCGAGGGCGAGATGGTTGGGCCCGGACACTACCTTGCCGTTGAAATCCACTGCCGTCACAATGGCGTCATAGGGGCCCTGGCCGCCGTTTCCATAGAGTAGGTAGATGCGGTTGCCGTGGATGGCGCAGCCCTGATAGGCGTGGTCGGAGTCCAGCCCGCACAACACCGGAGTGAACTCGGACACGTAAAGCGGAGTGAGCTTGCTGCAGTCGTGCACCTTGATCGAGGGAGTGATAGTCTGCTGTTCGGTAATAGGCTTGGATCCGAGACCGCCGCGGGTGAGCGGCTGCATAGTCTTGGAAGTGGTGGCCGTGACGGCGAGGACGTCCGACAGCCTGTACACGTTGAAGATATACGGACCGCCCCAGCCCACGGCTAGAAGGTCATTCTCGAAATCCGCCGCCATCTGAAGCGAACCGGATTTCTTGCCGAACCAGTAGATGTCCGTGCAGTTTTCGGGAAGGTATTCCTTCCCCGGCTCGTATTTGACACGGGTGATGACCTGCTCGTTGGCGTACTGGCCGTTTTCGTTGAGCCCGCCAAGGTTGCACATCCATACGTAGTGTCCGCTGTCCCGGGTCTCCACTTCGAAGTTGTTGCAGTGGCCGGCATACAGGAAGGTCATATAATCCAGATGGTTTATGCCGTTGGGGCTCATCCGCTGGATATACACGTGGGGATAGGTGGTGTTATTGCAGATTCCTCCCGTGAAATAGCTGCCGTCGGAGGCGATGGCGAAAGACTGAGCGGCGGTGCGGGAGTTGGATGGACCATAGTTGATATCCCCTTTCGAATAGATCATCGAAGAGGAAACAGGCTTGAAGTAGTCGAACGATGCCGATTCTCCGGTAACCTTTATGGATGCGGTGGCCACCACGGTGCCGTCGGGGGTGAGGACGTTAACGTTCGTGCTGCCGCAGGTCCTCGCCACAATATGG